>CAXMSR010000186.1:0-3743 GCA_964195725.1 uncultured Kiloniellaceae bacterium
TGACGGGGATGAAGAGCACGAACACGTCGAGGCGCTGGATGCACATTTAAGCAGCTGGTTTAACCTGTCAGGCGTTGAATTTGTCGGCACCGGCCTGCCCGAAGAGTGGCGGGCGCGAGGGTACGACCTTTCGGTGTTTTCAGGGGACATGTGGAACCAGCCCCAGGTGGCGCTGCACTCAAGGAAGTCGGGCGAAGCGGAGATGCTCGTCGTGATACCGGACGTAGGCTCGGAGCGGGGTTCGCTCATGCTGGTCTCGCACAAGCTCGACAACGCCTGGATGCGTATGACTGCGGGCGTGGTTGAGGCCCAGGTCGGCATCTGCGACCTGAACGGCAAAGTTGTAACCTCCAGCTTCCCCACATTGCCGCCGTATTCGTTTTCCGTAGGGAGTGAAGCTGTTAATTTCGCCGACATCGGTCAAGAGGAATACGCCTATAAAACCCAGCGCCTCTCCATAGGGAATAGGTCCTCGGTCTACTTTGTCACCTTCGTGCCCACCGCCAAGTTCAAGGGGTTGGGCTACCATCTGGGGCTCGTTCTCTTTTCCGGCATGGCCATCGCTTTTCCGCTGCTCTTCTGGATCAACAGGCTTGTAATGGGGCGCGCCATAGCCGACATGGACACCCTGGTGGCGTGGGCCGCGAGCTACCGGCGCTCTGGCGACACCCAGCCGCCGCCAGAGGGCAAGTTCAGGGAAACCCAGGTTTTGTCAAAGGGGTTTGGTATGCTGGTGGCGTGGCTGGATGGCGCTTTTAACGAGATAAAAGACCAGAACCGCGACCTTGAAGTCCTGGTGGACGAGCGCACCGTCGAGCTCAAAGAACAGCACCTGCTGCTAGACGCCATTCTCTCCGAGTTGCCCATTGCCGTGATTCTGCTCGGTACTGATTACAGTGTCTCCTATGCCAACCCCAAGGCGCAAAAATCTTTTGCTATCTCCACAGGAAAACCTCTGCCGCTGCTGCTGCGCCCCTCTCTTGACGACGAGCGCCGGGGGCAGCTGACCAGCTTTAAGGGCCGCGACTACATAGTGGGCGTCACCAGGCTCCAAGACCCGGCGCGGGTGATTCTGGTGGCTACCGATGTAACCGAGCGCAGCGCCATCGAAGAGCAGCTGCTGCAAGCGCAGAAGCTGGAGAGTGTGGGAAGGCTGGCCGGTGGCGTTGCCCACGAGTTCAACAACGCGCTGGCTGCGATCCTCCCCTGTGTAGAGATGTTGCGGATAACCGTCCAGAGCGAGCGGGCGACGGGCTATATAGACTCGATTGAAAACGCCGCCGTCAAGGGAGCCGAGGTGGTGCGCCAGCTCCTCACCTTTAGCCGGTCGGGTAAATACACCAAACAGCCACTTGAGATAAACAGCGTCATCGACAGCGCTGTCAAGATGCTGCGGCCCACGGCCAAGCAGGTGGAGATCAAGTGGCACCCACGCCACGCGCTGCCCAAGGTGTTGGGCTCCGAGGCGCTCTTGCAGCAGCTTTTGCTCAACCTCGCCCTTAATGCGCTCGACGCGATGGACGGGGTGGGGGCGATAGAGATCGAGGCCTGGGCCGACCGGGCGAAGCGCAAGGTCTTCTTTTCCGTGGACGACAGCGGCCCCGGCATCTCTGCCGAGGTGGCCGAACATATCTTCGACCCGTTTTTTTCAACCAAATCCCAGGAAGAGGGGACGGGGCTGGGGTTGGCGGTGGCATATGGCGTGGTCGAGCGCCACGACGGAAAGATACGGCTGGTCTCCAAGGAGGGGCAGGGGGCCAAGTTCGAGATAGAGCTACCGATGTGGGAGGGGCCGGAGGGCGAGCAAAAGGGCGGCTCTTCGGAGCGGGCGACAGAGGATATCGTCATCGGTGGCTGAGCCCCGCTGCGCCGCTGCTGGCCCGGCACGCGCACGCCGCCCAAAGGTCGGCCTCGACTTCAAGGCGTTTTTCTGGCATCTTGAAACCCCCTTTCGGCGCAGCTAAGCGAGCTGCGGCTATAAGCCGCGTTTTCGCCCACAGCCGCGCGAACTACAGTTTAAGCGCGTCCCTTTACGGGGGCTTTGCAGGAGAACATAGATGACACTGGCACCGGTATTTCGCTCTGGAGAGCTTTTCGAGTTGTTGGAACAAAAGGGCCTCTCCGGCCGTTTTGACGAAGCGGTAGAGCGCATGTTTCAGGGGGTCGGCTGCATTCACAGAGATCTGGTCAATGTCATAGACGCCGAGTTTATCGAAGAGCTGAACGCGCCGCCCACCCTGGCCGACGACCCGAAAGAGGCGGCGCAGTTTCTGCGCAAATATTTCTTCCTCATCCTCTTCTCCGCAGTCTTCGATCACATCGGGATCGAGAAGAAGCGGCTTGCGCTTTACGCCGAGCTGAGCTACTGCATAATGGGTACGATAGGTGCCGCCGACAACCTCTTTGACAGCGAGGGCAAGAGGTTCTTGCCGCTAAAAGAGGTGAAGGGCAGCGTCTACGCCTCGATCCTCCAGCTGATGTGTTTCGAGCGCCTCTCCATGCGCGCCGGGGCGCGGTCGGTCGAGGCCGGTGAGCTAAAGCCGGGCGTGTGGGACGAGGCGTTAAAGCGCCTATTGTCGGCGATGGCTACAATCGGCAAGCTCGAAGGAGACGAAGAGGAGGGGTGTGATGAGATTCTGACCCCCGACGCGATGGTAGAGGGCGTACACGCCATCCGTGGCGGAATGCTTTTTGCCTTGGCGACGATAGCGCCCGCCATCATCGAAGGCGACGACACCGTGGTCAAGCTCGGCCAGGTGCAGGGGGCTTTTCAAAAGCTCGGCACCGCCTTTCAGCTGGTGGACGACATCACCGATTTCGAGTTCGACCTCAAGCGCAAGAGCCACAACATAATGGTGGCCGAAGTCTTTCATAACGGCACCGACGTGGAGCGCGCCGCCTTAAAGCGCCTGATGGACGAGCCCGAAGCCGCCGGGTCGGAGGTCGAGGATGTCTTCGCCGCTTCGGCGCGCCGCGCTCTTGAGACCGCGCGGCGTCTGACGGTGGAGTCGCTCGAAGAGCTTGAGCAGCTGGGGTTCTGGTTTCCCACCGAGCTGGCCGACATAGTCATCAAGGGGATCGTCGCCGACCACGGCACCGAGCGCATGGAGAGCCTGACGGCAAGCTGAACGGCATAGGCAGCGCCTCTGCGCTGCCTCGCGCTCATCTTCGTCGCTGCCCACCCGCGTTTTGAGTATTCAGCCATCTCTGCTAAACTTTGTTTGAGTGTAATCACCCGAATTCTTCACACACCCTCGCCCACGAGTAGCCATGAAGGACGACGACAAAAGCGCGGCGGTCATGGGCCGCGACCTGTGGAAACTGCTGCCCTTCGTGCGCCCCTATTTCAGGAGCGCGGCGGTGGGGCTGGCGGCCAACGTAACCGCACGCGCCTTCGATCTGCTGCCGCTGGTCATAGTGGGCTGGGCGGTGGACGAGATCGTCAGCCGGACAAGCGCAGGCGGCGCGGTCAACTCAGACCCGACTATCTTTATCCTCTACGGGCTGACGGTGCTGGCTACCTTTCTCGGGCTGGCGCTCTTCCAGTCGATAAGCGACTACGCCTGGTCGTCGCTGGCCCAGAAGGTGCGCCATGACATGCGCGTCACCCTCTACGAGCACCTCCAGAGCCTGGAAGCGGCGTTCTTTGAAGAGCGGCAGGTGGGCGAGCTGATGAGCGTCGTCTCCAACGACGTAGACAACCTCGAAGCATTTCTCTCAGACGCCACCACCTCCATCGTGCG
>CAXMSR010000187.1:0-3739 GCA_964195725.1 uncultured Kiloniellaceae bacterium
TGCTGTTGGTAGAGCACGACATGAAGGTTGTGATGAATCTTTGCCACCGTATAGTGGTGCTGGATTCGGGCCGACTGATAGCCGAAGGGCTGCCAGCCGAGATTCAGCGCAACCCGACTGTGATCGAGGCGTATCTGGGGTCGAGCGCCCACAAAAAGAAGTCGCAGAAGCGACCTTTAAAGCAACCTTTGAAGCAACCTTGAAAGCACCTCTGATTCCGGCCTCACGGTGACGCCGGACAACCTTTCTGAAAGGAGTTGCAATGCGGAAAGTCATAATCTGTGCTCTGGTGACGCTTGCCCTGACGGTCGGCACCGCTGGTGCCGCGACGTTGAAAATCGGCTCGGTCAGCCCCCTGGCAGGCCCCTACGCCGCTGACGGCACCGACATCAAGCAGGGCGTTGAGACTGCTATCGCCATGTGGGAAGCCAAAGGCGGCATCCCCGGCTACGACAAGATCGAATACTTCCCGCAGGACAGCGGTTGCGATGGCAAGCAGGCAGTCAGCGCCGCCAACAAGCTGGTCAACCTCGGCGTTATCGGCGTGGTGGGCGCGTACTGCTCGTCGGCGACGATCCCCTCTTCTGATGTGCTGATGGAGAACAAGGTGGTGATGCTCACCCCCGCCTCCACCAATGAGACGGTGACCGAGCGCGGCTACAAGTACATGTTCCGCGTCTGCGGCCGTGACGACGATCAGGCCAAGGTGGTGGTAAAGTTCCTCACCGAAGACCTTAAGAAGACCAAGATCGCCATCATCGACGACAAGACCTCCTACACCGCCGGCCTAGCCAATAACATCATCAAGTTTGGCGAAGGCAAGATCGATGTCGTGGCCCACGAGCACATCAACCAGGGCGACAAGGATTTCTCCGGTGTGCTGACCAAGATCAAGGCCTTAAAGCCCGACGTCCTCTACATGAGCCTCTACAACCCCGAGGGCAACCTGATGGCGATACAGGCCAAGCGCCTGAAGATCGATGCCGTGCTTCTAAGCGAAGACGCCGTCTACCACCCCAACTACATCAAGATAGCCAGAGACGCCTCGGAAGGCACCTTCTTCACCTTCGGCCAGCCCGCCGACGAGACGATCCCCGAAGTGGCCGCCTTCCTCAAAGAGTACACAGCCAAGTACGGCGAACCCGGCTCTTACTCGGCCTATGCGTTTGACGCCGCCAACGCGCTGTTGGCCGCCGTCGCCAAAGTCGGCGCTTCCGACCCCGACAAACTGGCCGACGCCATCCGCGCCACCGACGCACAGGGCGCCTCTAAAAAGCTCACCTTCAACGAGAAGGGCGACTCGGGCTCTACCTATAAGGTGATCGTCGTCAAAGACGGCAAGTTCGTCCCCTACTGGGACCCCGACACCGGCATGAAATACTAAAGCCGTAAACTTTGCCTGACGGTTACGTGCCCCGCCCTGCCCACCATAGCCGGGCAGAGCGGGGCGCGTACTTTTAAACGCGGATGACTGAATAGATGGATATATTTCTACAACAACTGGTCAACGGCCTGACACTGGGTGCGGTCTATGCGCTGATAGCGCTGGGCTACACGATGGTCTACGGGATCATCCAGCTGATCAACTTCGCCCACGGCGAAATATTTGCCGCCGGGGGCTATATCGGCGTCATCACGCTGGCATACCTCAACCACATAGGCGTGCTTGAGCAGTACCCGATGTTGGGGCTGGTGCTGGCCTTTGCGATGGCGATGGTCTACTGCGCGTTTCTGGCGGTGGCTATCGAGCGCGTGGCCTATCGCCCGCTGCGGGGAGCCTCGCGGCTGGCGCTGCTGCTGTCGGCGCTGGGCATGTCTATCTTCGTCTCCAACGGCATGATGCTGGCCCAGGGCGTCTACGACAAAGCCTACCCGATCTACATGTTCCCGCAGGAGTCGATCGAGGTCGGCGGCGCTATAATCAGCCACATGCAGATCTATATCTTCATCGTCGCGATACTGTTGATGGTGGGGCTTAACTTTTTTATCAACCACACCCGGTTGGGTAAAGCGATGCGCGCCACGGCGCAGGACAAGACGGTGAGCGCGCTTTTGGGCATCAACGCCAACCGCACCATTACGATCACCTTCGTAGTGGGCGCGATGCTGGCGGCTGCCGCCGGGGTGATGGTGGGTATGTACTACGGCTCGGTGCGCTTCGACATGGGGTTTGTGCCGGGGATCAAGGCGTTCGCCGCAGCTGTCTTGGGCGGCATCGGCAACCTCTACGGCGCGATGATCGGCGGCATGATTATCGGCATGGTCGAGGTCTTCGCCGCCGGGTATCTGGCTAGCGAATACAAAGACGTCTTCGCCTTCGTCATCCTCATCGCCGTGCTCTACTTTCGCCCCACCGGCATCATGGGCGAACAAGTGGACGACACGAGGGTATGACGATGAGAAAAGACCTCCTTCGCTGGCTCGTCTTTGTCGTCTGGGCGCTGGTGCTGCTGGTGCCGATGATGGCCCCGAAGCTGGGGTTTGACACCTTTGAGCTGGATTTTGCGCGCCCCATGAAGCTGGTGGGGATGCTGGCGCTGGCCGGGCTTTGCGTTGTGGCCTACCGGGCTGTAAGGGGCGGTAAAGAGCACAAGGTGCGCGCACCGCGAAATTTCGGCATCGCCGAAAAACTGAGCACCCCCTGGGCCTGGGCGGCTGCCGGGGTTCTCACCCTCTCACTCCCCTTCTGGGCCGACAACTACACGCTGGACATCGCGATAAACGTCCTGATCTACATCACGCTGGGGCTGGGGCTAAACGTCGTAGTAGGGCTGGCGGGGCTACTGGATCTGGGCTACATCGCCTTCTATGCGGTGGGTGCCTACACCTACGCGCTCTTGAACACGATCTACGGCGTACCCTTCTGGCTGGCGCTGCCCGCCGGATGCGTGATAAGCGCCGGGGCCGGGGCGTTCATCGGTTACCCGACGCTGAAGATGCGCGGCGATTATCTGGCTATCGTCACCCTGGGCTTTGGCGAGATAGTCCGCATCGTATTAAACAACTGGGACAACGTCACCCAGGGGCCCAACGGAGTCCTGGGGATCAAGGCGCCGGGCATCTACATCCCGGAGATCACCGACGGCAGCCTCGACTTTGTCTATTTCTACATGAACAAACTGCCCTCGCTCTACTACGTCATCCTGCTGATAGCGATAGTGACGATCATCGGCGTGCAGCGCATCGACACTTCGCGCATCGGGCGCGCCTGGGTGTCGATCCGCGAGGACGAGACGGCGGCGGAGCTGACGGGAATCCAGACGCTACGCTACAAGATGCTGGCCTACATGATGGGCGCGGTCTTTGCCGGGCTGGCCGGGGCGTTCTACGCAGCCAAGGTACGCTACGTCAACCCCAGCTCCTTTGTCTTTCTTGAGTCGGCGCTGGTGTTGTGCATCGTGGTGCTTGGCGGCATGGGCTCGATCCCCGGCATCATCCTGGGCGCGGCAGCGATCATCGTGCTGCCCGAGGTCTTCAGGGAGCTGGAGCTCTACCGGCTCCTGGCCTTTGGCGGCGCAATGACAGCGATGGTCATCTTCAGGCCCGAGGGGCTGATTCCCGCCCGCAGACGGCAGCTGGAGCTGCACATAGAAGAAACCTTTGCCGACGAGGACGACGATGCTTGAGGTAAGTGGCATCCACACCTATTACGATCACATACACGCCCTTAAAGGTGTGAGCCTCACCGTCAACGAGGGCGAGATAGTCTGCCTTATCGGCTCGAACGGCGCGGGCAAAT
>CAXMSR010000188.1:0-3452 GCA_964195725.1 uncultured Kiloniellaceae bacterium
AAAAGCGGCCGCACCACCGGCACCCATCTGCACTACGCGGTGGTCAAAAACAAGCGCTACGTCAACCCTCTCCAGTACATCTGGGACAGCCCCTCGAACCAGCTGGCGGGAAACTAATCCCATGTTCGCCAAAAAGAGCTCTGTCAAAGGCTCCCAACGCCGCCCTAGCGAGACGATGCTAGGCGCAGGCGCGAAGTTTGAGGGTGTGCTTGAAAGCCCCGCCAATATCTACATCGACTGCGCATTTCGGGGCGAGATCAGCTGCGCCGCGACGGTCGTAGTCAATCTGGGCGCGCTTGTCGAAGCCACCATAAAGGCTGATTGTGTCGTAGTACACGGCTATGTTGCGGGCTCGGTTCACGCCTCGGAGCGCATACAGGTTGGGGCCACCGGCAAGATAAAGGGCGACGTAAAATCAGCCTCGGTGCGCGTCGCTCAGGGCGGCGTACTCGACGGCAACTGCCACATAACCGCCCCGGACGGGGCAACACCCGCCCCCAAAGACCGGCCCGACGCCCCTGCCCGGCAAAAAGCACCTGCCGAAGATTAATCCACACCGCCATCACCGCCTGCCCCATCGCCCCGCCATTAATCGCTTGCACACTATTTAATCCATATTTTTTGCCCTTCTCTATCGACAATCCGGCTCACTTTGCTATTCTCATCACACGCCCCCTTGCAAAGGCGTGCCGTATGCACTAGACTAATCATCACCGTATTAGTTACCTTTACTCAAAGGGGGGCTACCTCCCGAAGGAGTCAACGATGGCTTTTGGAGACGCGTTCAAGCAGGCTGACTGGAAGACCGAGAAGCATGTCCCCGTGATCGAGTGCCCTCAATCGGCGAGCGCAGGCGAGCCCTTTGACATTAAGGTATGCGTCGGCAAAGAGATCGCCCATCCCAACACCACCGAGCACCACATCCGCTGGATCGGCCTCTTTTTCAAGCCCGCCGAGGGCCCGGCCTACGAACTGGCGACGCTGGTTTTTACCGCCCACGGCGAATCCGCCAAAGGCGCTAATGAAGGCCCCGCCTACAGCGACCCCTTTGGCGCGGTGCGCGTTAAGCTTGGCGAATCAGGCACCCTTCTGGCCACCAGCTACTGCAATATTCACGGCCTGTGGGAGTCCGCCACCGAGGTTACGGTCAGCTAATTTTTCAAGGCGCACGAGAGTTAACAGAGAGGTCGTCCAAGTGGCGGCCTCTTTTTTTCTTTCCCTATCTTGACAGATAGTGCAAAATCCACCAAAAGACAGTCAATAACTTGCAAAAACATCAAGCATTTCCACCTTTTATGTGTGTATTTAGACGATCTCCCTGCTTGCAAGGAGAGATGAGAAGGACGTTATGGTTACCACTCGTCAGAGAATCGAGGGCGTTTATGAGCAAGCTCAATCTGGAAGGTACATGGTGCGGGTAAAGGTACACGGTACACGCCTAAGCGGAGGGCAAGCCATCGCCCTGGCGGCCCTGGCCGACGCCCACGGGGGCCGGATGTTGCACCTGACCACCCGCATGAGCGTGGAGTTTCACGGCCTCGACCACGTTGGCGTCGAGGCGGTCTTCGCCGGACTGGCAAACGTCGGGCTGACCACGCGCGGAGCGTGCGGCCCCGCCGTTCGTGGTGTTGCGGTCTCCACCCCTTTTGGCCCCTCGGCGGAGCAGGTCGTGGAGCTGGCACGCGCGATCGCCACCTATTTCACCGGTAACAGTGAATTTGAAGCGCTCCCAAAAAAGTTCAAGACAGGCGTCGATACCTCGCGCGCAGGTGGGCGCCATCTCATTCAGGATACCGCCTTCGTCTACACCGGAGACGACGAGGACGGCGCGCCGCTCTTCGAGGTGTGGCTCGCCGGTGGCCTTGGCCGAGCCCCCAGGGCAGCGTTTCTCTACGCCTCGAAACTCAGCGCCGAGGATGCGATACCGCTGCTTATGGGGGTACTCGCCATCTACGGCGAATACGCGAAGAAGGGCAAACGCCTAAAGCAGGTGATAATCGACCACGGGGAGAAGTGGTTTCGGGCCGAGATGTCCAAACACCTTCCCGCCGCGCTAAATGAAAAGATCGCCGTAGACGACGCACCGGTTACAAAAAGAGCCGCCTCGCGCGACGCCTTTGTCACCATCCCCGTCTTTGCCGGCGAGCTCGACACTGCCCGCCTTCGGGCAGTCGCCGAGGTGGCCGGAGAGTTTGCGAATGACGTCATAATCCTCACCCCCGAGCAAGATCTGGCGCTTGGCCCCTTCGGCTCCAACGAAGATAAAGCGCAGGCGCTGGCCGCCCTTGAGGCTCGCGCCGTCTCTACCGGCGAGGAGACGGTCTTTCGCGTCTGTCCCGGCAGCCATGAGTGCACGATGGGGCTCTGCCCCACGCGCGACGTGGCGAAAAAGATCAAAGTTGAAGTAATCGACGCCATCGGAAAAGAGGCGCAAGAGCTCACCTGGGCGATCTCGGGCTGCGCCAACTCCTGCGCCCAGCCGCAGCTGGCCAACATAGGCATAAGCTGTCATAAGGGCTCGCCCGACGGTAAACGCGAACCGCTCTACAAACTCCTACGTCGCACCGGCGAAGGGCTTGGCAGGGTGATCGCCGACAAACTCGATGGCAAAGCACTGATCCGCGCACTTTTGGACGAACTATCATGAGCCGCCCGAGAGCCTGAAGTGAGAAAGATAGCGGCGTTCCTCCGCACACTCTTTAGCGACTCGTTTGCTGTATGCCACTCTCTTTTCAAGGTAATGATCCCGATCATCGTCGTGGTGAAGCTGGTAAAAGAGCTGGGACTCATCCCCTACCTGGCGGCTCCGCTAGAGCCGGTGATGAAGTTCGTCGGGCTGCCCGCCGAGATGGGCCTTGTGTGGGCCACAGCACTCGTAAGCAACATCTACGGCGCGCTCATCGTCTTCTCGACGATTGTCGCCGACCACCCGCTAACGGCGGCACAAGCCACGGTGCTGGGGGTGATGCTGCTGGTGGGGCACAACCTGCCGGTGGAGATAAAGATAGCCCAGGCCACGGGCTCCAGAGTCTGGTTCCAGGTGTTCTTGCGCACTGCTGGGGCGGTGGCGCTGGGGCTGGTGGTGAGCGTAACCTACCGCTACCTTGAGATTCATCAGGGGCCAGCTGCGATGCTGTGGCAGCCGCCCGAAGCACTCCCGCCGGGGCTGGGCTGGTGGGCACTGGGCGAGCTTCGCAACCTCGCCATGATCTTCGGCACGGTGACGGCACTGATGGCGTTTTTGCGCTTTCTCGAAGCCATCCGGGCCACCCACCTCATCTACAAGATCATCGCGCCCATCCTGCGCCTCATCGGCATCGGCCCCAAGGCCTCGTCGCTCGCCGTCATCGGGCTTACCCTCGGCATCGCCTACGGCGGCGGCATGCTCATCAACGAAGCACGCACCGGCAGGATGAGCGGGCGCGACACCTTCCATACCCTCTCGTTTCTCG
>CAXMSR010000188.1:3470-3723 GCA_964195725.1 uncultured Kiloniellaceae bacterium
CACTCAGTCTTCGAAGACTCGCTCCTGCTGGTGCTGATCGGTGCCAAGTTCTCGGGGCTTTTGTGGGGACGCATCATCTTCGCCATCATCATCATCGCGATCCTGGCGAGGATAACCGCCCGGCTCTCGGAGAGCTCGATGCAGCGGTGGCTGTGGACAAAACCGCCTTCGGACAAAGCGCCTGAAACAGCAACGGCAGCGTGATAAAATAGAAAACGGAAGCAGTCGCCCCCTAATGACAAAAAAAAAGCCC
>CAXMSR010000189.1:0-3692 GCA_964195725.1 uncultured Kiloniellaceae bacterium
TTCAGCGCGTACCGGCAGGCCCGTGGTGTCGATGCCGTTTCCCACCGGGATGCCCTTGAC
Organism: uncultured Kiloniellaceae bacterium; assembly: GCA_964195725.1. Taxonomy (GTDB): domain Bacteria; phylum Desulfobacterota; class Deferrisomatia; order Deferrisomatales; family BM512; genus CAXMSR01. Next base: position 61 of record CAXMSR010000189.1, read on the forward strand.
CACCGGGCCAATTTTGGAGCGCATACTCATGGAGGCTGGAGAAAATGGTTAAGCTCACACCCTCAATGGGGATGGACCCGGCACGCATCGCGGAAGAGATCGAGAAGGTCCGCGCGAGCGACCGCTTCGCCGCTCGCTCGTCTAGCCTGCCCACCTGGTGTCCGGGGTGCGGGTACTTCGGCATTACCCATGCGCTCACATCCTGCATACATAAAATGGAGAAAAAGCCGGATGAGGTGACGTTCGTCTCCGGCATAGGGTGTGCCGGCAGGTTCCCCTATTTCATGCGCACCTACGGTTTTCACACTGTACACGGGCGCGCACTTCCGGTGGCTACGGGGCTAAGTATAGCAAACCCCGAGCTTACGATCTTCGCCGTGGGAGGCGACGGCGACGGCGTGGGTATTGGCGGCGGACATCTCCCCCACGCGGCCCGGCGCAACGTGAATATCGTCTATGTGCTCTTCGACAACGCCATCTACGGCCTAACCAAAGGGCAAGTGAGCCCCACGAGCCCTACCGGTTTTGTCTCGAAGACTACCCCCTACGGCAACATCGACTCGCCCATCAATCCGCTGGTACTGGCGCTGAGCTATGGCGCGACCTTTGCGGCGAGGGGCTTTGCGGGAGACGTGGAAGGGCTTGAGGGCATCTTGATCGAAGCGGTCCGGCACCAGGGTTTCAGTTTCATTCATGTGCTCACCCCCTGTGTTACTTTCGACAAGGTCAATTCCACCTGGGATCACCTCTGGGAGCGAACCAAGACGCTGCCAAACACCTTCGAGACGGATCGGCGACCCGACGCGATCCGCCTCGCCATGGAGGACCCCTACTCGCTGGGGATCTTTATAAGGGAAGAGCGGCCCACCCTGAACGCAGGCTTAAAGCAGACGTGCAAGATAGCTTCCGGCGGATAGCCCTCGACGCGACAGATCGCTCAGGACACCTCTGAAATCACCGCACGGCCAAATTCGTCGGTGGTCAGCGCCTTGACGCCTTCAGCCTCGGCCGCGAGGTCTATCGTCATCCTGCCCGAGGCCAAAAGCCTCTCTATCGCGCCCTCCAACCTTTCTGCGGCTTCATTCCAACCCAGATGCGAGAGGAGCATCGTGGCCGAGAGCATGAGGCTACAGGGGTTGGCCTTGCCCTGGCCCGCGATGTCGGGGGCGGTGCCGTGGGTCGCCTCGAAGACGGCGGCATGGTCGCCAATATTGGCCCCCGGCGCAATGCCTACGCCCCCCACCTGCGCCGCCACGGCATCCGACAGGTAATCGCCGTCCAGGTTGGGCAACGCCAGAACGTCATAGCGCTCCGGGTGAAGAATCATCTCCTGGAACATATTGTCGGCGATGCGATCGTTCATGAGCACCGTGCCCGTTGAAAGTCCGCCGGTGTCGCTGGAGCTCTCCAGCTCGCTTTCACGGATGGTGCCTCCGGGAAAGCACTCCTTCGCCACCTCGTAACCCCAGTCGCGAAAAGCCCCTTCGGTGAACTTCATTATATTGCCCTTGTGCACCAGCGTGACCGAGGCGCGCCCCCTCTCTGTTGCGTATTCTATCGCTCTGGCCACCAGCCTCTTTGATCCGAAAACGCTCATGGGCTTCACACCGATGCCCGAGTCGAGCCTTACATCAAAACCCATCTCTTCGTTCAGAAAACGGATCACCTTGTGCGCCTCCGGTGTGCCCTCGTGCCACTCGATGCCGGCGTACACATCCTCCACGTTCTCGCGAAAGATCACCACGTCGACCTTCTCAGGCTCTTTGACGGGGGCAGTCACACCCTTGAAGTAGCGCACGGGGCGGATACAGGCGTAGAGGTCAAGAACTTTTCTGAGAGCCACGTTGACGCTGCGTATTCCACCTCCCACAGGCGCCCCTTGAGCGCAAGCGTGTGGGTCTTTATGAGCTCGACTGTTTCGGGCGGCAGGGGTGAACCCGTCGCCTCCATTGCCCGTTTGCCCGCAAGTGCTTCAACCCAGCGAAGCGACTTTTCGCCGCCGTAGGCCCCTTTTACAGCGGCGTCAACCGCTTCGATCGTCCAGGGAGTCACTTCGAGGCCTATGCCGTCGCCCTCTATCGCCACTACTGTCGGGTGGTTGTCTTCATTTCCCACAATATTTTCCCTCTAATGATTCAGCCAATAATTCTTAACCTTCGCTTTTGAGCCCTCAGCGTTTTTTCATGGTGGGCAGCTCACACCCGGTGGGGCCGCAGTAGTCGCCCACATACTCCGCCTTGGGTCGGTAGAGGGCCGGCTTTTCCTGCGCCTCGCCGAAGGCTTCTTCGATGACGTGCGCGCACCAGCCGGGCACCCTGCCCATGGCGAAGACGGGGGTAAAGAGATCGGAGGGGATCCCCAAGCCGTGGTAGACACCCGCAGAAAAAAAGTCCACGTTTGGATAGATCTCCTTGTCTTTTCGCGCCTTCATCTCCCGCTGCGTTACCTCCATCACCTTTTCCGCCAGCGCCACGTAGTGTGAACCACCCGCCTTGGCTTCAAGCCCCAGCGCAAGCTCCTTCAATATGACAGCGCGCGGGTCCATCGTCTGGTATACGGCGTGCCCCATCCCCATGATTCGTTCACCGGCATCGAGCTTGGCGCGCACGTAATCTTCGACCTTGGTTTCGTCACCGATCTCGCGGAGCATCTGCATCACCCGGGCGTTTGCGCCCCCGTGCAGCTCGCCGGAGAGTGCGCCCACGGCGGCTGCAACGGATGCGTGTAAAGAAGCGCGGGTGCTGGCTACCTCTCTGGCGGCAAAAGTCGAGGCGTTGAAGGTGTGATCGGCGTGCAGTATCAGGCAGACGTCGAAGACTCGTGCATCCTCGGCAGAGGGAACTACACCGTTTAGCATCGCCAGGAAATTGGCGGCGTGCCCCAACGATGAATCCGGGGCGACGGGCTCCAGCCCCTTGCGTATCCTCTCCCACGCGGCGACCACCGTCGCCAGCTGGGAGACCAGCTGGAGGGCGTGCCCCCTTATCGCCTCCTTATCATTTAAGGCCGGGGCAACCTGCGTGGCGAGAAAAGGCACCATCGACTGGACGACGTCCATGGGAAGTGCATCGGCCTTGTGACACCTGAGGGCGTCCAGCACTTTGGCAGGGAGGCTGCGCGTTGCAGCGAGACGCGCGCGCGTCTGCTCCAACTGCGTCGCGGTGGGATACTTCCCCATTACAAGAAGGTGGACGATCTCTTCAAAAGTGGCGTTTCGAGTAAGATCGCCGATCTCGTAACCCCTGTAAATGAGCACGCCCTTTATGCCGTCAACCATGCTCACCTGAGTGTCGGCAACGGTGATGCCTCGAAGCCCGATGTTTTTCACCCTCGGATAACAAACATTCTCGCTCATATCAGTGCTCTTTCTCTGTACAAGTTCCCAAACGGGGAGGAGTTTATTAGTGGAAACGCTCCTAAAAAGACTAGCACACCGGTAGTCTTTGGCAAATGTAAGCGCCGCTCTGCTCTATGGCTTGGGCAAAGCCCCCCGTGCAGACCGGATTACAGCCGCCTTGTCGATAATGAGTTCATGGGTGGCGTAGATGCAGAAAACTATACCTCCAGCTTTCAAGGCTGCGTTCAAGTTGTATATAGCGCATATATTTCGAAGTGGAATTGATCTTCTCCCC
>CAXMSR010000190.1:0-3691 GCA_964195725.1 uncultured Kiloniellaceae bacterium
ATCACCTTCTCGTCGTGGGCTTCGCGGGTGCCGCCCTTGTCCAGCGGGATGTGCAGCGGTGTTAGCCCGGCGTTTTTGGCGCGTTCTAGAACGAAGGCGTCGGCGACGTCGCTTATGACTACTTTAATCTCGGCGTCGAGGCGTCCCCCTTTAATTGCGTCGATGATCGACTGCAGGTTGGAGCCGCCCCCCGAGGCGATCGCGCCGATGCGAAGGGTCATCAGCCGTTTATCTCCACCGCTTTGTCGCCCTCTTTCATCGTCTCGACGGTGCCGATGACCCAGCCGCGTTCGCCAAAGGCGTCGAGGCGGTCGATCACTTCTTCGGCCTGGGCTTCGGGGACGATTATCGCCATGCCGACGCCGCAGTTAAACGTCAGCAGCATATCCTCTTCGGTCACCGAACCCAGCTTTTGTATGACAGAGAAGATGGGCGGCACCGTCCAGCTGTTTCTGTCGATGACGGCTTTTACCCCATTGGGGAGCATGCGCGGCAGGTTCTCGGGCAGGCCGCCGCCGGTGATGTGGGCGATCCCGTTCAGGGCGAAGTCGCGCTTCAGGTTGAGGATGGCGCGCACGTAGATGCGGGTGGGGGTCAAGAGCTCTTCGCCCAGCGGTTTACCGAGCTCGGGCAGGGTCTCGTCCAGGGTGAGGCCGGAGTCTTCCAGCAGCACCTTTCGCACCAGCGAGAAGCCGTTGGAGTGTACCCCGGAGGAGGCCAGCCCGACGATCTTGTCGCCCACCCTTACCGACGAGCCGTCGATGATCTCGTCGCGCTCGACGATGCCGACGCTAAATCCGGCCAGATCGTACTCGCCCTCGGTGTACATCCCCGGCATCTCGGCGGTTTCGCCGCCGACGAGCGAACAGTTGGCGAGCTTGCACCCTTCGGCGATCCCCCTGATGACGCTTTCGGCGACGCCCAGCTCCAGCTTGCCGGTGGCGAAATAATCGAGAAAGAAGAGGGGCTCGGCGCCCGAGACGATGACGTCGTTTACGCACATCGCCACCAGATCGATACCTACGGTGTCGTGCTTGTCGGCCATGAAGGCGAGCTTTAGCTTGGTGCCCACGCCATCGGTGGCCGAGACCAGCACCGGATTGTCGTGGGGGGTGCCGGCCAAGGAAACCAGCGCCCCGAAGCCTCCGACGTTGCTCATCACTTCTGGACGCAGGGTGGGTTTAACGATGTCGCCGATGCGCGATACCAGCTCGTTTCCTGCGGCGATGTCTACGCCAGCGTCTTTATATGTGGTGGGTTTTGCCATTTTTCCGTGCCCATTCCCTTTAGTGGTTTTATGCGCCGCTATGCCGTTGATTCTCCTGAGCCCCACAGCCTATCTGAACCCCCGTGACGGGTCAATGAGCTTTGCTCATTTTGAGCCCTGGCGGGGGTTTTTGTCGCTGATTGAAGCGGCGTGCAGGTGGGCATATGCAGGGGTTTGGCTTGCCCCTTGCGCAGGGCGCTGCCGGGCCGCGTCGCAGCCCTGCGCCGACACCTTGGGGTGCAGGCGGTGTCGGAACGCGAAAATACTGGTAAGTTTAAAATGTGCGAGATGACGTATAACCGTTTGACGAGTCGATGGGAGCGGTGAAGCCATGAAATTTTCCAAGCGTGGTGCAGTTGCGTGGCTGTTTGTTGCGGCGGTTTTGTGCTTCGTCACACCCGGCAGGGCGGCTGAAACGGAGAAGGCCACCTTTGCCGGAGGATGCTTCTGGTGCATGGAGCACCCCTTCGAAGAACTTGACGGCGTGAGCGCGGCGGTGTCGGGCTACACTGGCGGCCACACTGAAAACCCCACCTACGAAGCGGTGTCGGGCGGCACCACCGGCCATGTGGAGGCGGTCGAGATCACCTTCGATCCCGCCAGGGTGAGCTATGAAAAGCTCCTTGAGGTCTATTGGCGGCAGATCGACCCCACCGACCAGGGCGGGCAGTTTGTTGATCGGGGCGATTCCTACCGCCCGCTCATCTTTTACCATGACGAGACGCAAAAAGAGCTGGCGCAAATGTCCAAGCGCGCTCTTGACGCTTCGGGGCGCTATCCCAAGCCGGTAAATGTGCCGATTACGTCGGCGGGCCCCTTCTATCGCGCCGAACAGTACCATCAGGACTACTACAACGAGTCGCCGATCCGCTACAAAATATATCGCTATGCCTCAGGCCGCGATCGCTATCTGGACAGCATTTGGGACGACAAATAGGGGGCTAACAGGCTGGCCGGGTGAAACTGTCGGTTGAACGCAGCCGCCTGCTCAATTACTATCGCAATCCTGGACGCTACCCCGACAGGATGCCGATCATGCATAAACCGCTCGAAGCGCTGGAGGGGTTGTTCTTCTTCCAGCGAGATTTTCTCTGCGCAAATCACTTTGCCGCCACTTCGCCTGAGGGCGCGGTATTGGTGGACACCGGCTACGTGGGCGCTAAAGCGCGCACCCTGGCCCTGTTGCGCTCTGTCGGTATCGAAGCGGGCAGCGTAGCCCGGATAATTAACACCCACTGCCACTGCGACCATGCGGGGGGCAACGGCGCTGTCCAGGCGCTCTCGAACTGCGAGATACTGCTGCACCGCGCCGATAGAGAGATCGTCGACGCCGGCGACGGGCGGCGCGGCTGGTGGGAGTTTCTCAATCAGGATATCGACCCGTACCGCACAACCGGGGCGCTGGAAGATGGCGACGAGGTGTTGATAGGTCGCCATCCCTTCGAGGTGGTTCACCTGCCGGGGCACTCGCCGGGGCAGATTGGCCTCTTTCATCGTGATCGGCGGCTGCTCATCTCTACCGATGTGCTGTGGCCGGTCGACATCGGCGTGGTCAACGAGGTAACGCTTGGCGAGGATGTTGTCGGGCGCTGGCTCTCGTCGCTCGACAGAATTGAGGCGCTGGGCGCAGTGCTGGTCTTTCCGGGGCACGGCCCCTCCTTCACCCATGTTGAAAAAGCCCTGACCCGCACCCGTAAAAAACTGGAGCGCTACGCTGCCGAGCCCCGGGTGCTGGGGCGCGACTTTATAAAGCGCATCGCGGTCTACACGCTGCTTATGCGTGGCGCTCAACCAGCCGATGGTTTTTTTGATACACTGATGGCCTCCAACTGGTATGCCGAGGTGGTCGAACGTTACTTCGGCGAGGCCTACGACGAGGTCTACGACAAGATGATGGCCTCGCTTGTCGGGGCGGGGGCGCTACGGGTTGAGAACGGGTTGATCGACTTGGTTAAAAAGTAGAAATTTTACGAGCGACATTGTGTGCAACCAGATAAACGGCGGAGTGAATTATGAAGCGTTTTTTCCGATTGGCGGTCTTTTCTCTCTCTGCGCTGGCGTTGGCTTGCCCGGCGCTTGGCGAGGTGAAGGATAACCCCGAAGAGGTCCATTTCAAGAATATACGGCAGCTGACCGATGAGGCCGACAACGGCGAAGCGTACTTTAGCTGGGACTCTTCGCAGCTCATCTGGCAGTCGAGCCGGGGCGGTGAGTCGTGCGACAAGATCTGGACGATGAAGGTCGACGGCTCCGACAAGAAGATGGTCAGCCCCGCCCACGGCGCGCACACCTGTTCGTTTTTCATGCCCGGCGACGAGCGGGTGGTCTTCGCCTCCACCAACCATCTGGGCGACGAGTGCCCGCCAAGGCCCACGATAGAGGGACAGCACTACGTGTGGCCGCTGTGGCATTACGATATCTTCG
>CAXMSR010000191.1:0-3314 GCA_964195725.1 uncultured Kiloniellaceae bacterium
TCTTGTCGCAGACGATCGGCGAAACGGGCTACGTCTGCTGTCTCGACAGCCAGGGTGTGGTGCGTGTTCACCCCAAAACCCAGCTCCTCGGCAAAAACCTCTCGGAGTACGCTTTCGTCAAAGAACTCAAGAATCGTCGCGAGGGCTACCTGGAGTACGAGTGGCAGAACCCCGAAGACGACGCGCCACGGCCCAAGGCGATGTATATGACCTACTTCGAGGAGTGGGACTGGATCATCATCGCCTCGTCCTACCGCGACGAGTTCGCCCAGCTTGTAAATGTTGATGACCTTCGCGAGGGCGTGCTGTCGTTCAAGTTCGGAGAGTCGGGCTACGCCTATGTCGCCGACATGCAGGGCAACCTCATCATCCACCCGAGCCTTCAAGGTGAGAACATCTTTGAGCGCGACGCGTCGATGGCGAGTTTTTTCCATACGATGATCGAGCAAAAGAGCGGCAGGCTCAATTACTCCTGGCGCAACCCCGGCGAGGCTCGCGACCGCCGCAAAACGGTGATCTACGACTATATCCCTGAATATGGCTGGATAGTGGCGTCGGCCAGCTATCTGGAAGAGGTCTACGCCCCGCTAACGAAGGTACAAAACCTCTTTTTCATCGTCTCCGGAGGGCTACTGATACTCCTTTTGCCCTTCACCGTCATGGTCAGCTCCCTGATCACCAGCCCGCTAAAAGCATTGATGGAGCACTTCGCCCAGGGGGCAAAGGGTGATTTTTCGGTACGGATGCATACACGCTCGAACGACGAGCTTGGGCAGCTCGCCGGGTATTTTAACGCCTTCATGGAGCGTTTTGCGGGTTACAGCGAAAGCGTGCGCGCCGAGATAGCCGAGAGAGAGCTCGCCGAAGAGGCGTTGCGCCTGTCCGAAGAGCGCTACCGTTCGGTTATGGAGTCGGCGCCCGACCCCATCGCCGTCTATGACATGGCGGGCAAGGTTAGCTACTTCAACCCCGCCTTTGAAGAGGTCTTCGGCTGGGGAATTGAAGAGTGCCGTGGCAAGCGGATGGACCACTTCGTGCCTGAAGACTGCTGGCCCGAGACGCTGCGGGGTATCAAGATCGTCCAGCGCGGCGAAAAGCTCTCCGGCGTACGCACCGACCGGCTGACGCGCTCCGGTGAAAAGCGCCACGTCGCGATCAGCGGCTCGCCTTTTTTTGGAGGCGACGGCGAGCTGGCGGGGTCGATGATGATCCTTCGCGACATCACCGACCGGGTGCGTTCCGAGCGCGGCCTCAGACTATCGGAAGAGATGTTCTCAAAAGCGTTTCAGTCCAGCCCCATCGGCATCACCATAACCACCGTCAACGACTTGAGGTACTTAAACGTCAATGAATCGTTCCTGAACATCACCGGACGCCGGCGCGACGACGTGACGGGGCGCACCCCCGCCGAGATAGCGCTCTTTTCCGGGCCGGAAGTTGGCAGAAAGATTTTGCGAGAGCTGAAACGCGAGGGCAAGCTTCGCGGCTACGAGGTGGAGTTTCTCACCAACTCCGGTGAAAAGCGCCTCGGGCGCATGTCGGTGGACCAGATAGAGATCTGGGACGAGCCCTGCATGTTAACGCAGCTTGAGGATATCACCGAGGCCAAGCGGCTGGAGCGAGAGGTGCTGGAGAGCGGTGAGCGCGAGCGGCGACGCCTGGGCCACGAGCTGCACGACGATCTGGGGCCGCACCTCATCGGGATCGAGGTGCTGGGCAAGGTGTTGTCGCAAAAGCTAAGGGCCAACAGTCGGCCCGAGATAGAATATGCAGAGAAGATACGCGACCTTACCGGCGAGGCGATTGAGAAAACGCGCGCGTTGACACGCGGCCTGGGCACGGTGCATCTTACTGCCGAAGGGCTGGAGCTGGCCCTTCGCGAGCTGGCTGATCACACCATGGAGATATTCTCGGTTCCCTGCGCTTGCAAGGTTGTGGGTGATACGGGGCTTACCGACGATTTGGTGGCGACGCAGCTTTTTTATATCGCGCGCGAAGCGGTACACAACGCAGTCAAACACGCAAAGGCGACGCAGATAACCGTTGCGCTGACGAGGGAGGCGGATGACCTCGTCCTTGAGGTTAGTGATGACGGCTGCGGTTTTTCGCCGAATCCGCAAGGGCAGGGGATGGGGCTTAGAATTATGGGGTTTCGCGCGGGTATGATCGGCGCTACCCTTGAGGTCGGTTCAGGCAGGCAGGGCGGCACGAGGGTGTCGGTCTCGCGGCCAACCGAAACGCAAACTGTTGCTACAGGTACGGACACTGATCCGGACAGCGAAGTGGAGAGAGTATGAGCCAGCCCCGGAGAATATTTTTGGTGGAAGATCACCCGGTCTTTAGATTGGGCCTAAAAGAGCTGATAAATCAGGAAGACGACCTTGAGGTGTGCGGCGAGGCCGACGACGTGGAGAGCGCGCTGGAAGAGATCGCCAAAACCATGCCCGACCTCGTCCTGGTCGATCTCGCTCTCAAGGGCGAGAGCGGCATCGAGCTGATTAAGAATCTGCGCAAGCGCCACGACGAGCTCCCGCTCCTGGTGGTCTCGATGTATGACGAAGCGCTCTACGCCGAGCGCGCGCTAAACGCCGGTGCCCGTGGCTATATCATGAAGCAGGAGACCTCGGACTCCATCGTCGAGGCTGCGCGGAAAGTGTTGGAAGGTAACATCTTTCTTAGCGAACGCATCATGAGCGACATGCTCGGCAAAATGGTGGGGGGCACCTCTACCAAGCCGGTGTCGTCGATGGAGAGCCTCACCGATCGCGAACGGGAGGTCTTCGAGCTGATAGGAAAGGGGCTGGCTACCCGCGAGATAGCCGACAAACTGAATCTGAGCAAGAAAACCATTGGCACCTACCGCGAACGCATCAAAGAAAAACTTGACCTGAAGACCGCCGCCGAACTAAACCGCTGCGCAGTCAAGATGGTGGAATAGCAGCGCAAACCCCACTGCAAAGCTCCCCCCCTTGGACCCCTCCCGTAGGTAAAACGACCACGTCGCCGTGGTCATTATTCGGCGCTGAATATAGGTACTCCGCCGATTGCCCGCTCTGTACGGTTACCCTACTATTCAAAAAGCGAAAATATTTATTTGCCGGTACTCCCCAGCTGTAGCCTGGGGCGTTTCGAAGTTTAAGTATCCTTCCACGTGTGGCGTGCCAGCGCTGCCCTTGGGGAGCACCGGCGTTTTTATCGCAAGTGCATATAGCACCTGCGGCAGTGTGGTAGCGCTGCCGACTTCCGGTAATGTTGCTCAGACGAACTCTTTGCCGTTTTTACCGTTGCCTGATTCGTCTGATGCGCTACGTGTT
>CAXMSR010000191.1:3345-3690 GCA_964195725.1 uncultured Kiloniellaceae bacterium
ACAGGTGGCCGACGCCAAGGAACCTCTCTCACGGCAAGGCTTTTGTGCTTTTTTACACGTCGTTAGTTGTCGCAATTTGGTTTTGCATAGTATATGGTATGTAGATTGTTGAGTACCGGGAGTGCAAAGCACCGTTTAAACAAGTGTAATAGATGATATTTCGGCTCGCCGGGATCGATAAAAACTTATGTTTTCAGGAGGAATATAGATGGAAATCAAGAAGGTAGGCGTCATCGGCGCAGGAACAATGGGACATGGTATCGCCCACGTATTCGCCGTGGCCGGTTACGATGTGGTTCTACGCGATATCTCGCAAGAGCTGGTGGACAAGGGCGTCGCTTCAAT
>CAXMSR010000192.1:0-3342 GCA_964195725.1 uncultured Kiloniellaceae bacterium
AGCCTGTGACCAGCGTGGTGCCGTAGTCGGGGCGGTACTCGTGAAAGAGGCTGCCATCGACGATGCGGGCGATCACCTCGCGCATGTCAAACTGCTTTTTCTGGTCGTCTGGGATGATGCCGCGAAGCTCTTCCGGGTCGTAGTGGGGCACCTCGGGTTCGCGAGTGTCCACCGGGGCTTTCTCTTTCTTGCGAAAGTTGCCGACGATCTCTCGCGCCAGCGACAGAGCTTCGATCTCGGTGTCCACCGCGTAGTCGGCGGTACCGCTGACGCGGGTGTGAAGGTCAGCGCCTCCGAGTTCGTCGGCGCTCACCTCTTCTCCGGTTGCGGCCTTTACCAACGGCGGTCCACCGAGGAAGACGCAGCCGGTGCCGCGCACCATGATCGAGTACTCGCACAACGTGGGAACATAGGCCCCGCCCGCCGTACCGTGGCCGAGCACAACTGCTACCTGCTCACACCCCATCTTGGAGAGGATGCACTGCTGGCGAAAGATTCTTCCGGCCATGTAGCGGTCGGGGAAGATGTCGGCCTGAAGCGGCAAAAATGCTCCTGCGCTGTCAACTAGATGGACCACGGGAAGGCGGTTTTCGATTGCGACGTCGTAGATTCGCAAGTGTTTTTTGACACCCAGCGGATACCATGCCCCGCCCTTGACCGAGCTGTCGTTTGCCATGATCGCGACTTCGCGGCCGTTTACCACTCCAATCCCGCTGACTATCCCCGCACCCGGCACTTGGCCGTCGTAGGCTTGGTTGGCGGCGAGTGAAGAGAGTTCCAGAAAGGGGGTGCCGGGGTCGATTAAAAGTTTCAGGCGGTCGCGCACCAGAAGCTTACCCTGCTTCTCCAGCCGCTCCACGTCGCGGGTGGGCCGGTCAAAGCGGGCTGCCTTCTGGCGGGTGCGAAACTCCTCGATCAGGGCAAGGTTCGCCTCGCGGTAGCTCTGATAGGTTGTTGACTTGACATCTATGGCGGATCGTATGCGGCGCATTATGGGCACTCCCCTTCCTGCATCGTTACCAGCGGCAAGTTCTTGTCGAAAGATTCACCCACGCAAAGATGGACCGTTTCTACTACTCCAGCCTCCTTTGCTGTGATCAGGGTTTCTAGCTTCATCGACTCGATTACTAGAAGGGGCTGCCCCTTCGCTACCTCTTCACCGGCGCTTACATCCAATTGCACCACCACTCCCGGCATCGGCGCGCGCACGGTGGAATCGCCCTCGCTTCGCTCATCGGCGGCACGGTCAATTGGGTCGAGAAGTTCAAGCTCCCAGCTTTGGCCCAGGGCATGAACGAAGACGGCGGCGCCCTTGGCGGCCAGCCACACTTCATGGTCTCGACCGTCGAGGCTGAGGCGATGAAGCGGCCCCTCAACCTGAACAAGCTCCGCCTCGTAATCGCTGTCGGCTAAACGAAGTCTGTAGCCATCAAGGGCGTGGATGAGGGCGACGGGGAGAAACTTGTCATGTAGCTTCACTTCGAGTTTCATCTCAATTGCTCCATTCACCGATTGCTGCAAGGTGCGGTGCGGTTACATAGCGGCTATCGGTAAAACCAGGGTCGGACAAGGCAGCGGCGGCTACAACAATTGCCAGCTCGACGCAGGACGGGGCTTTTTTTGTAAGCGCCTCGACCTTTTCTTCAAGGAAGCCGGTGTGGAAGTCGCCCGCCTTGAAACACTCGTGGGCCAGGACGCGCTCAAGGTAGGCGGTGTTGGTGGTCACGCCCAAAAGCACGAACTCCTTTAGCGCCACCCTGGCTTTGCTTATAGCCTCGGCACGATCACTTCCGTAGGCTATCAACTTCGCCAACATGGGGTCGAAGGCGCTTGAAATTTCGGAGCCGTTTGTTATGCCGCTGTCGATCCTGATGCCCTCGCCACTGGGCTCGCGGTATACGAGGAGTTCGCCGGTGGCAGGTGTAAAGCCCTCGTCGGCGTTCTCGGCATAGATGCGGCACTCCACGGCGTGCCCCCTAAAATCGATCTGTTCCTGACCGTAGCCCAACGGCTCGCCCGAGGCTATCCTCAACTGTTCGCGGACGATGTCTATGCCAGTTACCATCTCCGTAACAGGATGCTCCACCTGAAGGCGCGTGTTCATCTCCAGAAAATAAAAGTTCTGCTCACCGTCAACGATAAACTCAACCGTGCCAGCCGAACGGTAGCCCACAGATTTGGCGAGTGACACGGCCTGCGCGCCCATCTGCATGCGGGTCTTCTCGTCAATAAAGGGAGAGGGGGCTTCTTCAATCACCTTCTGGTGACGACGCTGAATTGAGCACTCGCGCTCGCCTAGGTGGACAACGTTGCCGTGGGCGTCGGCGAGTACCTGTATCTCGATGTGGCGCGCCGGGCTGACGAATTTCTCTACAAAGATCCTCCCGTCACCAAAGCCACTCTTCGCCTCGCGGGTGGTGCGTTCGAAAAACTCTCTGCACTCCTCCTCGTTAGTGGCGATGCGCATCCCCTTGCCTCCGCCTCCGGCGCTGGCCTTAAGCATTACCGGGTATCCGATGTCAGCGGCTACCTCTACCGCTCTCTGGGCGTCGGCGACGCAATCAATCAGACCTGGAACAGTGCTGACCCCCGCTTCGCTAGCTATCTTTTTGGAGACCACCTTGTCTCCCATTGCAGCTATCGCCTCTGGGGTGGGGCCTATGAAGATTATCCCTTCCGCTTCCAACTTACGGGCAAACTCCGCGTTCTCGGAGAGAAAACCAAAACCTGGGTGCACGGCATTGGCTCCGGTGTTCTTACAAGCCGTGATGACCTGCGCTATATCCAGGTAACTGGCCACCGGCGATTGCCCTGTTAACTCCACCGCCTCGTCAGCCATCAAGACGTAGGGGCTGTTCCTGTCAAGCTCGTGGAAGAGAGCGACGCTTGCGACGCCATCTTTCCGAAGGGTTCGGATCACCCGCACTGCTATCTCGCCCCTGTTGGCGATTAGGACCTTCTCTATAGTCATCTGCAAAATCCTTTTCTTTTTACAAAACATTGCTGGCGGCGGCCATTACTCAAGCATTAGGGAGAGACTCTCCAAACTGCGTCATACTTCCGCTTACGTAAGCGTAATCAGATTAGCAAAACAAGCCTGGGCTCCGCAAGAGAAAAAGCATGTGAGTTTTCAACTTGCATTAGGGAAGACTATCTACCAGAATTATATTGCGAGCAGTTGTGCTCGCAATATAATGATCACCCTTACGTAAGCGGATAAACCACATGGACTCACAAAAGACCTGGACGATACGAGAACTGGCCGATGAGCTGGACTTGACCGTAAGGAGCATACGCTTCTACGAAGAAAAGGGCTTGGTGCGACCCAACGAGCGTTCAAAC
>CAXMSR010000192.1:3357-3645 GCA_964195725.1 uncultured Kiloniellaceae bacterium
TCGGCATGAGCCTTGAGGATATGGCGGATATCTTGGGAGTTACTTCGCCTGAGCCCAGAGAAGAGGAGCAGTGCCAAAAGGCGCTCGCGACCTTTGATAAAACCCTGGATGACCTAGCCCGGCGAAAAAAGGATATCGAGGCGATGGAAAAGGAGATCTTCCAATACATGGGAGGTATCCGCTCTCGCCTGGCGCAGATCAAAAAAACCGATAAATCGGAACCTTTTTAGCCTCTTGCTATAGGAACGCATTTGTATTCTCATGCAAAAACGTTCCTATTTTGAATGA
>CAXMSR010000193.1:0-3632 GCA_964195725.1 uncultured Kiloniellaceae bacterium
GCACGGGCGACGGCCCGTTTCCCGGTTTATGCCCCTGAAAGTGAGGTGAAATCACTCTGGCAACCAGACAGCGCGAGTTGAAATTACCCGCGCCTTCAAAAGCTTTTTCAGTCGCCGCCACCGCGCCGCCGTTGCAGCCGTTTGCAGGGTTGACGGCGCGCCGCTGCACGCCCCGGCTTGTCGCGGGCAGCGAAGTCAGCCCTCTTTTAACTGGTCGCAGAGCTTCAGTATACAGCGTGGGGGGGCGTAAATAAATGGTTTAGCCTACGCAGTCTGCGTCGGGCAGAGAGCTATCCGGTGAATATTATCCAGAGCAGAGACGAGCAGAGCAGCGTGGCGACCGATACCGCCCAGACGAGCTTTAGCCCGCTGAGCACCTGTGTGAAGCCGGGGGGAGGGGAGCCAGCGTTAATGAGGGGAGAGAGCTTTTCGACGCCGCCGTAGCGGTTGGGGCCGCCCAACTGGACATCGAGCGCCCCGGCGAACGCCGCTTCGGGGAAGCCTGCGTTGGGAGAGGCGTGGTTGCGCGCGTCGGCTCGTATCGTCTCGAAGGATTTTTGGCGGTCCCCGCCGAAAAATTTGCAGAGAAACGCCGCCGCATAAGCTGTCCAGCGGGCGGGCAGGTAGTTGAAGAGGTCGTCCATGCGGGCGCTAAAGGAGCCGAAATGCAGATAACGCTCGTTTTTGTAGCCCACCATCGAGTCGAGCGTGTTGACCGCTTTGTAGGCGATCCCCAGCGCGGGGCCCACCCCCAGCGCGGCGCCGAGCGCGAGAAAGATGAGCGGCGCGGTAACGCCGTCTGAGCTGTTCTCGGCGGCGGTCTCCAGCGAAGCCCGGTAGATGTCGGGCGGGAGAAGGTGGTCGGTGTCGCGTCCGACGATCATCGCCAGGCGCTTTCGCGCGTGGTCAAGGTGGCCCTCGACGGCCATCCCCGCCACCAGCCGCACCTCCCGGTCGAGCTGGCGGGTGGCCAGACACGACCACGCCAGCCAAAGCGCGGTGGCTTTGCCCAGCACCGGGTGCAGATAGCCCATGAAGTTTACCAGCGCCCACGCCGCCGCAAAAGCGCCGGGCACGAGGATGAGCCAGAGCTTTATTCCGGCACTCTTCTGCTCGGAGGGAGAGGCAAAGGTTCGGTAGAGCTGTCGTTCAAGAGCGGTCGCGCCCTTGCCGATCAGCACGACGGGGTGCAGATGCGCGATCTTGGCGGGGTCGCCAATTACAGCGTCCAGCGCCCAGGCCAGAAGTAGTTCAATGGGGCCAAAGTGCGTCATCTGCCAGCTCCCCTGTGAAGGTGCAGGGTAGAGCGGCGCTCAAGGGCGGCTGCGCCTTTGCCGGGCGGCAGCTTAACGGAAGCAAAATGCGTCATCTACCAGCTCCCCGGCGCGGTCGGGAGGATGCGGCGCAGATTTGCGGCGAGGTCGGCGTTCTCGCCCACGGTGCGCACAGCCAAACGCACGTAGCGTTCACCCAGCCCGAAGCTGCCGCAGTGGCGGATGGCGGTGCCGGTTTTTTTCAAGAGGGTGTAGAGCTCTCCGGCGTCGGGGGCGGGGGGGCGCAGCCGCACAAGGAGGTAGTTGGCTGCCGAGGGCAGGGGGGTAAAGCCCTCAAGGCAGGCGAGCTCGGCGGCAAATTTTGCGCGCGCCATCTCTACGTACTGGCAGGTCTTGGCGCTCCACAGCTCGTCGGAGAGGCAGTGCTCGCCTGCGATCTGGGCGATGGTGGACACAGACCAGGGGGCTATCTTCGCCGCGAGCTTCGCGATGAGTGGAGCGTGTGCTGCGACAAAGCCGAGGCGCAGGCCCGGTATGGCAAAGAACTTGGTCAGCGATCGCAGCACGATGAGGTTGGGCAGCCGTTGGAGGTGGTCGAGCACCGAGACCTCGGGGCAGAAGTCGGCGAACGCTTCGTCCACCACCAGCTGTGCTCCGGCCGCTTGGGCCTTTTGCGCGAGGTCGAGCACGCTCTCGGCGCTTTCGGCGTGTCCCGAGGGGTTTGCCGGGTTGGAGAAGATGACGAGGTCGCCCTCTTTTAGCTCACCGGCCAGCGCTTCGCGGTCGAGGGCGAAGCCCGCCTCTTCCAGCCGGGGAATCTCCACCAGGGTCGTCTTTTCGGGCAAGAGGCTGGTGTAGAGGCCGAAATCGGGGGTGTTGATTATTATTCGCTTGGGGCCGAGTACCCTGAAGAGGAGCTCCATCAGCTCGGTCGAGCCGTTGCCCGGCAGCAGGCATTCGGTCGGAACACCAAAGGATTCCGAGAGCTTTTGCACTAGGCGTCTGGAGCTTCGGTCGGGGTAGTGGAGCGTTTCGCTCCAGCGCTCCCGGATCGCCTCCAGAAGCCCTGCCGGTTGCCCCAGGGGGTTTATCGAGGCGCTGAAATCGCAGAGCACCGGCGAGCCGTTTTGCTGGTGTACTGCGCCCCCGTGATCCTGGGGCCAGTGGACGTGAACATGGTCGGTGGGCGTTGTCGGTTGGCTGCTCATGAGATCTTCTCGACGATATCTTCAATGGATCGGACAAGTTGCGCAGTCGTCAGCCCCTGTTCAGTCGGGGCCGGGGCCGAGGCTAGGGCGGCGAAAGCTGCGGCTCCTGCGCCGACGCCCTCTTTTACCAGCCCCTCTTCGTAATGGCGCAGCATGGGTAGCCGCGAGTCGGAGAAATCGAGCCATGCCGCAAAGACGGGTATCCGGGGGGTTATCTGGTGCATGATCGCCGCAAGGTCTGCCGAGCGGTCTTCGGCTACCCAGCGGGTGGTGGCGATGGCGACGTTTTCAAGGTCGCCCGCGCCGCCCTCGGCGACAAACTTTGCCATCAGGGCATAAACTGCCGCCATCTGTGTGCCGCCGCCCAGCACCACCGGCGCGCGCAGGCTGGCTTCGAGCGCCATGAGCGCCAGGGCGGGCTGCATCGGGTCGCCCACCGCAGCGGCCACTTCGAGGGCGGTGGCAGTGGGCGAAAGGGCGGCAGCTTTGAGGGCCTTGGCGACTACCTCTTGTTTCAGGTCGTGGTTGCCGCCGGGCATGGAGGAGGAGACCTTGCCGTGGGCGTCGACGCCGAGCCCTTCGAGCACCGAGAGCGCCGTGGTGGTGCCGCCGGGAACGGACTCGGCGATCACCGCCCAGTCGCCTCTGGCGGACAAGAGCCTGCCGGCGGCGCGGCAGCGCTCGGCAAAGTCGTCGGGAAGGGCGAGTGCTTTGCCGGTGGTGATGCAGTTCCCGGGTTTTAGCCCCAGCTCCAGCCTCGGCGTTTTTGCCTGAACCACCGAGCCCGCGTCCACTATCAGCGGCTCGATGCCCAGGGCCTCAAGGGCGGCCTTGGTGATGACCACCGGCGAGGGGGGGCCAAGCGGATTTTTGGGAATCTCGCCGAGGCTCAGCGGCTTGCCGTGGACTAGAAATTCGGCGTCCAGCGCGGCGGTGTAGCGCCTCTTTTCGGGGGTCTCGCCAGCGGCGGAGATATTTGGTATCTCGGCGGTGGCGGTTGAGCCCACGACGCAGGAAAAGTGCGGCCTGCCCGTAAGCTTCGCCATAAAAGCGCGGCACTGCTCTTTGTCGGTCACCGCGCGGATGTAGCCACGGTCAAATGCGTCCAGTGGTTGCGGGTTCAATGTAGGGCTCTCTCGTGTCGTTTGCG
>CAXMSR010000194.1:0-3621 GCA_964195725.1 uncultured Kiloniellaceae bacterium
GCCATCCCCTCTACCTTGCCGCGTACGGCAGCGCGATAGCTGATGTAGAAGGGCACGAGCGCGCGTCCCTCTTCGTCGCCTGTGGCCGCGAAGTAGGAGTCGGCAAAAAGCGTCATCCAGTCGCCTTTGCCCCGAAAGATCAGGTCCATGCACATGAACGCCATGTCGTTGACCACGCAGCCGGTGCAGCGGTAGGCGGGGCTAAACTCGATGCAGTCCAGCGCCACCAGGTCGTGCGGCGGCTCTTTTTCGGGGAAGTAGTAGACGTGATCCAGATGCAGGTCGCCGTGGGTCTCGCGCGTCATGCCGCTTCTGGCGCGCCGATTAATGAGCTCTCTGAAGCGGGCGAGCTGGCGCTCGTTGCCCGCCACCAGCCGCTCCCAGACCGCGCGGGTGAGGGTTACGCCGATGTGGGGCTCGGCCTGCTCGAAGTTCTCGCGGCTGACAAAGGCGATGTTGTCAAAGCGTCCGTACTGGGCGATCTCGTCGCCCGTCTCGGCCTCGGCGTGGAAGGCGGCGATGCGCCTGCCAAGTGCGGTGAACGTCTCGCCGCTGAGTTTGCCCGCCCTCATCTGCTCGGAGAGGGTGGCCTCGTCGGGCAGCCGCTTCATCTTCACCGCCCAGTGGAGCACCTCGCCCTCGCCCTCGAAATGGGGGAGCCCGTCAGCGCCAAGCGCCACCGGCACCACGCCGAGATAGACGCCGGGGGCCATGCGGCTGTTAAGACGTACCTCTTCATGGCAGAAGAACTCGCGGTCTTTGGGGTCGGAAAAGTCGAGGAAGCCGAGGTTTACCGGCTTTTTGATCTTGTAGACGTTGCCGTCGGCCAGAAAGACGACGCTTATGTGGGTGTGGCGTACTTCTATGTGGCGGGGTGGCTCGGGATATGCTTCGGGGCGCTCAAGGGCGCTTATGAGCTGCTGGAATTCCATGTGGTCTCCGGTAACTGGAGGTAGAGCGGGGCGAGGCGCGGAGAGGGTGAAATAAAAGAAGAGCGTTGGTGCCCGGGCGCGCAGCTGTTATCTAGTCGTCAGCTTCTTCATCTTCCGACTCGTCATCATAATCCCCATCGTCCTCTTCATCGTCGTAGTCGTAATCGTCATCATCGGCGGCGGCGTCTGCTAGACCCTCTTCCGATATGCTGTATTCGGCTTCTTCTATCCAGTCTTCGACGATGGGAATAAATATCGCCACTGAGGTGGCCACAACAAGTATTGCAAAGAGACCCACCCAGTAATAACCGAGCTTCTCGGATAGATCCAACTCATTCCACTTGCGGTGTTTACGACCCATTTATCTATTTCCTACCAGGTTTCATAGTGGTTTGCGCCCTTGCGATACTCTTTCGCAGGAGCGCCCAAGCCACGCACAAGGTACAGTATTCGGGAGGAAAATTCCAGAGAAGAGGTTAGCATAAACGCTTCTTCCAGCATTTCTCCCACGGCAAAGGAGCCGTGTCCCCTGAGCATAACCACCTTGTGATCCTTCAGGGCGGGGGAGACCACCTCGGCGACTTCAGAGGAACCGACGGTCTTTTGGGCCGCCACCACCGGCACGCTGTGCAAGAGATAAGAACCCTCCGAATCCACCGGGACGAGCTTATCTTCAATCAGGGATAACGCCGTGGCGTGGGGCGGGTGGGCGTGAACGACGGCCAACGCGCTGGTGGCCTTGTAGATCGCCCGGTGCACCACCAGCTCGGAGGAGGCCAGCGTCACCATCGAGTCGTCCTCTTCGAGCCCCGTCTCTATCAGATCATGGGGCTGCAAGCGCCCGATCATCGAGCCCCTGCGGGTGATTACGATGCGGTCGCCGAGCCGTATGCTCATATTCCCGGCGTGCGAGCTTACCAGACCGCTGGCGAAGGTATCGTGTCCGATGTCTCTAAACATCTCATACATTTAGTCCGTCGCCTCCATCAGCCCCAGGGCGTTAAGCTTCTCGGGACTGGGCCTACCCTGCGCGTCCCAGCCTCGAAAGCGGTAATATTCGATCAGCATCGGCCCAAGCTCCACCACCTTGCCTGCGCCCGGCCCTTCGGCCGCCGACTCGGAGAGCAGACGCGACGGCAGCTGGTCAAAGCTGGCGTCGATGCCGCGCGCGAGGTTTATCAGCCGCTCCAGCGTATATATCCGCTCGCCCACCCCCATCAGCCCCTGGGCGTCGATCTCCAGCCCCGTCGCCGTCTTCAAAAGCCGCGCATAGTAATCATCGCGCAGCGCAAACGAGGTAAAGCGGCAGAGCACCAGACTGTCTACGGCGGCGTTGATGTTCTGCGAGACTATCACGAGCCCCGCCTTGCCGGAGGTCACGAAGCGATCCACCAGCTTGGGCACCGCCAAAATCTCAGGCGCGATCATATAGGCGCGAAGATGGCACCCGCCCCGGTTCGAGGTGGCGTAGGCCAGCCCTTGGCCCTGGCAGCCGCGCGGATCGTAGGCGGGCATCTCCAGCCCCTTTACGCTCATGGAGAGCTCGGGTGCGCCAGCCTCTTCACAGAGCGCCCAGCTGGCGTCCCTTAATTTAGCGCCGCGCCCTTTATTCAGGGACATCTCGCGCAAAAGCTCTCCCAGCCCAGCTATGCCGCTCTCCAGCGGGTCGAACTCAAGCTTGCCCCTCTCAAAGAGCTCGCGGGCGGCGGCCACGGTGGAGCCCGCCGAGACGGTGTCGAGCCCCAGATCGTTGGCGAGGTAGTTGAGCGTCGCGATCCCCTCAAGGTCGTCGATTCCGAGGTTGGCCCCAAACGCCCAGAGGGTCTCGAACTCCGGCCCCTCTATTTCGCGCCCGTCGGCCTTGACCATGCGCCCGCAGCGGATGGTGCAGCCGGGGCAGCCGTGGCTGCCGACAGCGAGGTTGTCGCGCCTCCCCTTGTCGCGGATCGCCTCGCCGCTGATCTTGTCGGCCCCTTCAAAGCGGCTCTCGCGAAAGTTTCGCGACGGCAGCGCCTCTACCGAGTTCATCACATTCATTAGCACTGGAGTGCCGAACTGCGGCAGCCCCCGCGAGGTGATGGGGTTGGCGCTGAGTAGTTTGCGGCACTCGTCGGCAACAAACCTGAACCCCTCGGGGTCGGCGGGGGTGAACTTTCCGCGCCCGGCGATGCAGACGGCTTTGAGCTTCTTTCTTCCAAAGAGCGCGCCCAGGCCGCCGCGCCCGAAAAAGCGCCCGCCCTGGTTGATGTTCGCCATTAACGAGGTGTTCTCACCAGCCGGGCCGATCGTCAACGAGGCGTAGCTCTTTCCGGGGTTTTCAGCCAGCCGCGCGGTGGCCGCGCGGTTGCCCAATCCCCAGAGCGGGGCTGCATCGAGAAACTCGACGCCATCCGAATCGATCGCGAGCGTTACAGGAGTGCTTGACTCCCCCTCGATCCAGAGCGCGTCGTAGCCTGCGCGTTTCAGGCGTATGCCGATGTGGCCGCCGCAGTTGGAATCGAAGACTGTGTTGGTGAGCGGCGACAGAGCGGTCATGGAGGTGCGTGACGCACCGGGGATGCCCGAGCCCGAGAGCGGCCCGGCGGCGATAATCACCGGGGCCAGCGGATCAAAGGGGTCGAGCAGGTGGCGTTTGTGTTTGTAGAGCAGATATGCGCCGAGGCCGCGCCCGCCCAGCCAGGTAGCCAGC
>CAXMSR010000195.1:0-3610 GCA_964195725.1 uncultured Kiloniellaceae bacterium
GACGTATTGCGTTTTGACTGGCTGGCCGGCTATGAACTTGGCGATGGGGCGTTGGTGGGGTTGGCGCTGGAGGGTGTGGGCTTTAGCCGCTACGGAAACGACCGCTTGCTCTTGCACGGCGGGGCGCGCTTCCCTTGGGAAAAATTCAACATCGACCTTGGTGCCGGGTATGGTTTGTCGGGCCAGGCACCCGAGTGGGTGGTAAACGGCGGTATAAGCGTCCAGTTCGGCGCGCCTATCGCGGTCACCTGTCCGCTTCCAACGAAGTCTTCCGAATAAGGCAGCGACCTCGCCGAGGCACGCCTGAAAATACCTAGGAGCACGTTGGAAACTATTTTTGCACTTCAAAACGGAGGCCCTGCGAAAAAGTTCGACAAAACTCTTCAGTTCGCTGAAAAGAACTTCGATAAACGGAAACATTGAATATTGTTCGAGAACTAGGAAGGGGAGAAAAATGACCGGAGGCATAACGAAAGCTATTTCGAGGATCATTTTTCGCCCCTGACAACGCCAATCGGCAATAGGCGATGTTTTTCAGGAAAGCTCCTAGAGTGCTTTGACCGCCGACGCCTTGAAGGTGGCGTAGACTTCGGCACCTCTTTCCAGCCCCAGCTCGGCCCAGGAATCGCAGGTCACCGAGGCGATCAGCTCTTCGCCGCAGTCGAGCGTCACGCGCATTTTTTCGCCGTCTTTGCTGGGGTGGGCTGCAATTATCTTTGCGCGCAGCTGGTTTCTGGCCGAGGAGGCCATTGCAGTTTTGGAGATGATGACCTCGGTGGGGCTGATCGAGACCCAGTGGGCTTCCGGGGGGAGATCGACGGCGGCCAGCGTCAGCCCAGCTGTCATAAAGTGGTGGGCTTTCCCACCGCCCTCCACGCTACCCCGAAAGACGTTCTCCCACCGCTCGGCTACGGCGCGCCCACCCTCTATGCGCCACGACTGCGCCCCCAGACGGATGAGCGAGCCCCGATCATGGGAGGCGATGACCACCGTCTTGCCGCGCTGCTCCACAAGCTGCGGCAGCAGCCGCTCGATCGCGGCGCGGCTGTCGCTGTCGAGGTTTTCGGTCGGCTCGTCCATGAGGAGCACTTCGGGATCAAGCGCCAGGGTTCTGGCGAGCGCCACGCGCTTTACCTCGCCACCCGAAAGCCGTGTGGCGTTGCGCCCGCCAAGCTGGGCGAGCCCCACCTCCTCCAGAGCTTTACGCGCTGTTTTTTGCCGCTCCGCCTTTGCCACGCCGCGAATGGCGAGGCCCAGCGCCACGTTGTCCAGCACCGTCGCGTCGAGCATGTAGGGATGCTGCATCACAAACCCCACCCGGCGGCGCAGCCGCTCGCCGTCGCCGCTGGCAACCGGGACGCCGTCAAAGAGCAGCTCTCCCGCTTCCGGCTCCATGAGAAAATCAAGAAGATGCAGGCAGGTGGTCTTGCCCGAGCCGTTGCCGCCCATCAGCCCCACCAGCGAGCCCTTGCCCACGACGAGGTTGAACTCTTGCAGCACCGGCACGTTGGCGTAACCTACGCACACCCCGTTTAGCTCGAAGAGATTTGTCATCGCCGCCGTCCTCCCAGAAAGTGCAGCGCCAGGTTTACCCCCATGGCGATGGCGAGCAGTATGATCCCGAGGGCTACGGCGAACTCGAACTCGCCCTTGCCCGTCTCCAGGGCGATGGCGGTGGTCATGGTGCGCGTAAACCCCCGGATGTTGCCGCCCAGGAGCATCGAGACACCGACCTCGCTGACCACCCTTCCAAAGCCCGCCACCACCGCCGCCAGCACTCCGGCGCGCATCTGCCCAGCGACGATGGCCGCCGTGCGCAGACGCCCGGCGCACAGACTCCTGCAGGTGAGGACCAGCCTGGGGTCGGCGGCCTCTATAGCCGTCGCGCTTAAATGTACGATTATGGGGAGGACGAGGATGAATTGGCCGATGACGATGGCGGTGGGGGTAAAGAGCAGCCCCCACTCTCCGAGAGCGCCGCTGCGGCCGATCATTCCATAGACGAGGAGGCCGACCACGACGGTGGGCAGCGCCATGAGAGTGTGCAAAGCGACGCGCAGCGCTTCTCTGCCGGGAAAGGTGCCCAGCGCGATGAGTGTGCCCAGGGGCACGCCCACGAGGGTGGCAAGCAGCGTAGAGCTAAGCGACAGCCGGAGCGAGGTGACGACTGCACTCCAGACTTCAGGGTCGAAGCCAGATACCAGACGGGCCGCCTCGGCTAGGGCACCCACAGGGCTAGTACCTGTCCTTGACAGCGCGCTCCATATCCCGCTGGGCGTCTTTGTTTTTCAGGTCCTGGCGCTTGTCGTAGCTGTGTTTTCCGCGCCCCAGCCCCAGCTCTACCTTGGCGTAGCCGCGCTTGAAGTAGACGCGGAGCGGCACCAGGGTGTAGCCGCGCTGCTCGACCTTGATGGAGAGCTTTTTGATCTCGCTTGCGTGCAGCAGAAGCTTGCGCTCGCGATCAGGATCCTGTTCGATGGCGTTGGCGTGTTTGTAGGGCGAGATGTGCAGCCCCGACAGCCAGACCTCGCCGTTTGAAAAGCGCGCGTAGGCGTCGGTGATGGTGGCGCGTGCGTCGCGAAGCGATTTGACCTCGTTGCCCCACAGCACTATCCCCGCCTCGACCGTATCTTCGATGAGGTAGTCGCGGCGTGCTTTTTTGTTGGTGCAGGCGACCTTGAGGCCGTCTTTTTTCTTCGCCATCACTTCACCTTGCGCACGATGCGGGGGGCCGTGATCTTGCGCGCAGCGACAAAACGCGCCGCCAAGAGCGCCAGCGCCAGCGCCGCGATTCCGAACCCTGCGGCGGTCAGGTCGGGCGACCAGCCCAAAGAGGGTGCCAGCTCTTGTCCGCCCATCGCCGCCAATATAAGCGCAATTACCGGAAGAAGGTAGGTGAGCACGCTAGCTAAAAGCAGGGTGGACTCGGGCACCGCCACCACCACGATATCGCCGCGCTCGACCCCAACGTAGTCGTCTACCCAGACGCGCGCCTCACGGCCGCCGCCCAGCGTGGCGCACCCCGAGCGCGCCGAGCAGCTCTCGCACGCCGAGCTGCGCTCGGTGGCCACCAGCGCCTTGCGCTCCCGAACCTCGATTACTTTTGCCTGTTCTTCAATCATTGTCTACGTTGCCGCCTGTCTTCGCGCCGCCGGTTTTGCGACGCTTTAACGCTGCCGGTGCTATTGAGGCCGCCAATCAATGGTGCCGTTGATTTTCTGGAGGGTAGCAACGATGAGTGTTATTGCGTTCTCCACATCAGACAGGCTCAGTACCTCGCCCGAGGTGTGCATGTAGCGCAGCGGTATTTCTACCAGGGCGGTGGCCACACCGCCGCGAGTCAGCTGCATGACGTTGGCGTCGGTGCCGGTGGCGCGCGGCGCGGCCTCGAACTGAAGGGGTATCTTTTTTTCTTTCGCGGTGGCCTTTAGCAGTTCGAAGAGCTTGTGGTTGATGTTGGCCCCACGGCTTAACACCGGCCCCTTGCCCACCTGTACGTCGCAGACTGTCTTTTTGTCGGCACCGGGGTAATCGGAGGCGAAGGTCACCTCGACGCAGATGCCCACGTCGGGGTCGATGCCAAAGGCGCTGGTGTGCGCCCCGCGCAGCC
>CAXMSR010000196.1:0-3590 GCA_964195725.1 uncultured Kiloniellaceae bacterium
GATACTCCTTTATAAGTGATCGGAGAGCCAAGAACAAGGTGGCGACACCCATATCTGCTGCAAAAAGATATTTAATCCTCGTGGCACTGCGCGCAAGTCTCGCGTAGCGGCTTCCACTCGCTTACTTCAGCCGCGCCGAAGAAGAATTTGTGGTCGTGGATCGAGTAGCCCTCGCCGTCCGGCGCGAGCTTGGGGATGTGACATTTGTCGCAGTGCACATCACCACCCAGATGGCTCTCGTGCAGCCCTGGCTCGGGCCAGCTCTTGTCGTGGCAGCTCATGCAATACTGCGAGACGTTCATCTTGACTGCGGCGTTTTTGTTGGTGCGAAAGTTCTTGCAGATGTCGCAGCTCGCTCCCCTCGTGTTGAAAAAAGAGTCCTTCCAGTACTCCCACTGCCTGCGCCGGTCGGCATAGGAATCGTCACCCATGAAGGTCTCGTTGTCCTGCCCAGCCTTGGGCATCAGCCCCTTGTAGTAGCGGGTAAGGTCGCGTCCGGGGATAAAGCCCAGCGGGAAGCGAAACTGACCGGTAGGGTCGTGGCCCGAGGTGTGGCACGACTGGCAGATCATCTCGCTGCGCTCGGGGTCGAGCTTGGCCGGGTTGATTATCTGCCCTGCGCCTTCGCCGCCGGCGTGGGCCAGCCCCGGGCCGTGGCACGCTTCGCAAGAGACGCCAAGCTCCGAGAAAGCGGGCTCGCCCTTCATCTCAAAGCCGGTGGTGTGGCACCCCTGACAGAAAAGGTCCCAGGGTTTGTCGCTCCAGTAGGAGCGATCCCAGCTCTTGGAGGTGATCGACCAGAGCGGGGCCTTTACGTGGAGCCTGCCCCCTATATCGACGACATAGCGCTGGGTCCAGTGCGACCCCAGAACGTAGACTACGTCTTCGCGCCTGAAGGGGGGGTCGGTTTCAAAGTCGCCCAAGAGCATCTCGGGAGACTTTTCCGGGTCGCTGGTCATCCGGGCGTGCGCCGACAGCTGCCACTCGCGGTACTTGTCCTCGTGGCACTCGCCGCATTTGGCCGAGCCGACGTATTGGTCGAGCAGCGAGTCTTCGCGCACATGAAAGCCCGCCCCGCCTACGGCACCCTCTGCGTGGCATGCCCGGCAGAGATGTCCGTCGATGTTTGGAGCGCGCAGAAAGAAGGTGCGGTGCTTCTTGCCCGGCGTAAAGAGCGAGAGCAGCCGGGTTGCCAGCGCCTGGGCGACATAGGGTTTTTCCGCCTCGAAGTCGCCGTGGGGGTTGTGACAGGTGGCGCAGGTGATCTGCCCCGATTCATCCAAAGGGTAGCGGTCGGGCACCTTCATACCGGGCCTGATATCAACGGGATGAAGGCTGGCGAGGTCTTTGCCCTCGTGGCACTTTACGCAGATGCTGACGATGTCTCGCTTAAAACGCAGCGGCCTTTTAACGGGCTCGCTCCAGCTAGGCTGATCCAGATGGCAGTCCTGGCACCCCCCCTGCGCCGCCATGACGGCGTGGGGGTTCTCGGCTGCCCGGCACCCAAGAGGGGCCGACACCAGCAGGCAAACCGACAAGGCCAGCGCAGCTGCGCCAGCTTTTTTCACTGAGCGACCTTGAAAGCGTCGAGCAGCACCTTGAGCTCGGCGCACTTCTTTTCAGCCTCGTCGAGCTTTGAGAGGGTGTCGGCCTCTTTGGCAGCGGCGAGCTCTCTGGAGAGCGCCCCCTGCGCAGCCTTTAGGGCGAGGACTTTCTCTTTTAACGACTCGGTCATGGTGTTCATCGAGTCAACGAAGGGCTTTAGCTCGTCGCCGCCGCGCAGAGAGGTGTTGACGGTGAGGTCTCCCTCGCCTATCTGCTGCATATTGAGGCGAAAACGGTGGAGCGGGCCGCCAATTTTGTGGCTGTCGCGCAGGGCGAAAAACACCACCAGAAACGCCACCAACGTCATGGAGAAAAACGAGGCTGCCAACACCGCCTGCCGGTAGACCTCCCAGCTCTCTCTGATGTCGAAGTGCGCCGAAGAGTACAGGCGGTCGATCTGGTAGTTGCCAAAGAGGTAGAGGCAGGTGGCCGTCAGCGTCATACCCAGGGCTATTGTGCCCAACACCTTCAAGATCAACTTCAGCTGAAAAGCTTTCTCGATGTAGAGGATTTTTCTCTTACGCCCTGCCATCGACATCTCCCTTGTCGGCATGGCCGCCGACCAATGACACCTGTTCGCTGGGGATGGGTAAAAAACACCCGGAAATCACCTGTGGGATGGTACCACATCCGCCCCGCTACCGGGAATCTGCGCGCAGAGCAAAACTCTGGGATATTTAGCAAAACAGCCTTGGCTGTGCTACACTGCCGAGTACAAGATATTGTAGTTTTTGCAGTATCTTGGGCGCTTTTGACGAAACTGGACGAGATTTGCGGGAAGAGGCTGCTCGATACCATGTCACTGGGCAAAATACTGATCGTAGACGATGAAGCGATGCTGGTGGAGAGCCTGACACGGGCCGCGCTGGCTGAAGGGTACGAGGCCGAGAGCGCGCCGGACGGAGAGCTGGCATGGGAGAAGCTGCAACGCTCGCGCTTTGATCTGGTGGCCACCGACCTGCGGATGCCAAAGGTCGACGGCCCTACCTTAATGAGCAGGTTAAGCGAGCTGACCCCTTCGCCGATGCTTATAGTCATGACCGGCTACGCCTCTCTGGAGGCCGCCGTCGATTGTCTGAGGAAGGGCGCAGCGGATTTTCTGGAGAAGCCCTTCGAGGTGGAAGACTTCCTTGAAGCCGTGCGCAAGGTGATGGGGCGGACCGGCAAATCCGTTTTTTACGAACCGGAGTGGGACAAGGTGTGTACGCAGTACAACCTCACCAAACGGCAGTGCGAAGTGCTTCGCGCCCTCTTTCTCACCGGCAAATCCAACAGAGAGCTCGCCGAGGATCTCTTTTTGTCGACAAATACCGTCAAGTCGCACCTGCAAGCGGCTTTTGACAAGCTCGGCGTCTCAAGCCGTGGCCAGCTTCTACAAAAGCTGCGCGAGCTACCCGCCACCGGCCCTACCACTTAATCATTCCCCTTTTCCCCTTTTCCAAATATAAAAAACCCCCCCACTCGCCAGTGGAGGGCTTTTTCACTTCCTGCCATGCGCCGCCGCCTAGCGGGGCTTGGGCGCGAACTTTTTAAGCAGCGGGTTCCACGCATATTCTCCCACCCCCCAGAGCCTGCGTATGTCATCGGTCTCAAGCCCCAGCTCTCTGGCCGACTCCAGCCGCTCAAGGGCGCGCAACACCTCTGAATCGTCTATGGTGAAATCGGCGTCATCGTCGGCCCAGTGCAGATACTCCAGGTCGATCCGCCCCTCACCGGCGATCACCACCCCCTTGTTGCCCTTGCCAGAGGTCACGACCTCGCCGACAAACAGATGCGCCGTAGACTCGGCTGCGCTCTCCGGGGTCTTCGCCAGATAGACTACCCGCACGCTACCCGCCCCGACCGTTAGAATCCACTTGGCAACCCCGTCTTCACCGGGCTCCTGATCGGGCGGCGGCACCGCCCCGACCAGCGTCCAGCCGGGGGGAAGGGTCTCGCGCAGCACCAGCCTTACCGGCTCGTCGCCCCCAACTACGAGGTCGATC
>CAXMSR010000197.1:0-3278 GCA_964195725.1 uncultured Kiloniellaceae bacterium
ACCACCGAGCATTTTCTCAACGTCTTCCTCGAGAATGGCGCCCGCTTCTATCAGGATACCGGCTGTCACCCTGAGTACGCGACGCCCGAGTGCGCCTCGCCGAAGCAACTCATCATCTACGACAAGGCTGGCGAGCGCATCCTCGAGTTCGTCTATCGAAAACCCGCCTCGCCACGCGAGGTGGAGGCGATCACCGGCGCCACCCAGACCAGCTCGCGCCTGGAGCGCTTTCTCAACGACTTTCTGGATAAGGTGGATCAACACCCGGCCTTCGCTAATGGGAAGGGCGTGAAATGAAAGCCATAACCTTCCTCAGACGAAGCTACACGGTCTCGACCTTGCGTCGCGGGGTCTGGGACGAGAACCCGGTGTTCCGACAGGTGCTGGGTATCTGCTCGGCGCTGGCGGTGACCAATCTGCTCTTTAACACGCTGATCATGGGCGCGGGGCTGATCTTTACCACGGCTATGGCCAGCCTGACGGTGAGCCTGCTTAGGGCGCGCACCCCGCAGCGGGTACGCATGATGGCGCAGGTGCTCATCATCGCCAGCTACGTGGTCTGCGTTGACCTGACGATCAAGGCATATCTGCCGGAAACCAGCGAAGCATTGGGGCCCTACGTGGGGCTCATAATCACCAACTGCATCATAATGGGCCGCTGTGAGGCGTTTGCCTCCAAGAACCCTCCCTGGGTGGCCTTTCTCGATGGGCTCGCCTCGGGATTCGGCTACTTGGCGGTGCTTATGTTCATAGCCTTCTGGCGCGAACTGTTGGGCTTTGGCACGCTCTTCGGCGCGAGGATCATGCCGGAGGGCTTTACCCTCTGGACCCTTATGTCCATGCCGCCGGGTGCGTTTTTCATGTTGGGGCTGACGGTGTGGCTGTGCCGCGCCCTCATGCCGGAGAGGCGGGAAACTTGAGATGACAACGCCCGATCCCGTCACGGTCTTCGTAGCTTCGATCTTCATCAACAACATCCTCTTGTCCAATTTCCTGGGGATGTGCTCATTTATAGGAGTATCGCGCGAGATACGCGCCTCGGCAGGTCTGGGGATGGCGGTAACCTTCGTGCTTACGCTGACCACCGGCATCAATTACCTGATCTTCAGCTTTGTGCTGGAGCCCCTGGGGCTGGAATACATCCGCTACATTGTATTCATCGTGGTTATTGCCGCAACGGTGCAGTTGGTGG
Source organism: uncultured Kiloniellaceae bacterium (assembly GCA_964195725.1). Taxonomy (GTDB): domain Bacteria; phylum Desulfobacterota; class Deferrisomatia; order Deferrisomatales; family BM512; genus CAXMSR01. The sequence continues at coordinate 1,193 of CAXMSR010000197.1, forward strand.
AGATGATCATCGAGAAGGTCTCTCCAACGCTCTATTACGTACTGGGAATATTTCTGCCGCTCATCACCGTTAACTGCGCGATCTTTGGCGTCAGTCTCTTTATGGTTATCCGCCAATACAGCTTCTTGCAGGCGGTAGCTTACGGCGCAGGCAGCGGGCTGGGCTGGACGCTGGCGATAGTGGCCCTGGCAGGGTTAAGGCATAAGATGGCGCGCGCCAGGGTACACCCGGCCCTGGAGGGGGCGGGTATAACGCTGATAGTCACCGGGATAATGGCGCTGGCGTTCATCGGGTTTTCAGGCATGGTGGCAATGTAGGAGCATCAATGATATCGGCACTTTCTACCGTTCTCGTCATCACGATCACCTGCGCGGCCCTGGCTGCGCTTTTGGTGCTCGCCGACAAGTTCTTCATCAACGCGGGACCGGTAACTATTAAAATAAACGAGGAGCAGCCCCGAAAGGTGACCGGTGGCGGTACACTGCTGTCCGCCCTGCGTGAGGAGGGGGTTTTCATCCCCTCTGCCTGCGGCGGCAGGGGCAGCTGCGGGATGTGTAGAGTCCGCATCGCCAAGGGTGGCGGGCAGCTGCTGCCCACCGAAATGCCCCACCTGAGCGAAGAAGAGCGCGCCGACAATGTTCGTCTCTCCTGTCAGGTTAAGGTGCGCGCCGACATGGAGATCGACATCCCCGCCGAGCTGATGAGCGTCAAGGAGTACGCGGTAACCGTCACCACCATCAAAAGGCTCAACTACGACACCGTGCGCATCACCCTGGAGTTTGCGCCGGGGGTCTTTTTCTTCTTCACTGCCGGCCAATATGTGCAACTGGAGACGCCCATCTATGATGGCCTACCCTACGCCGTGCAGCGCGCATATTCTATCGCCTCGCCCCCCGATGAGCGCTGGAAGGTCGAGCTGCTAATTCGCAAAGTGCAGCAGGGGATAGCCACTACCTTCACCCACGAGCTGTTGCAACTAGGCGACCGCCTGAGCCTTAGCGGGCCCTTCGGTGATTTCGTCATCAAACCCACCCCCGCAGAGGCGGTCTTCATCGCCGCCGGCTCGGGGCTCGCCCCCTTCGAGTCGATACTCGCCAACATCGCGGCTGAGCAACCAGAAAAAAAGATCACCCTTTTCTTCGGGGCGGTCTCGGCTCGCGACCTCTACGATATGGGTAAATTTATAGCCTACGAAAAGATTATACCGGGGTTCAAGTTTATCCCCGCGCTCTCCCAGCCCCGCCCCGAGGACAAGTGGGAGGGGGCCACCGGCCTGGTGACGACAGTGGTGGCCGAACACTACGGCGATATGGCCGGGATGGAAGCCTACTTGTGCGGAAGCCAGGGGATGGTCGATGCTTGCATCAGGGCTCTCGCACGCAAAAACGTCGCGGAACAAGACATCTTCTACGACAAGTTCGGATAATCGCCCGGCAGCGCCCAAGCCGGGAAACTAGAGTGGAGATTCCCATGGAACAATCGCCACAACTCAAGCTAGCTCAGGAAAACATGCGCGCGGGAGCCATAACGAAAGAAGGCTTTCTGGGCAACGATACCCGTTCGATCGTCGAAATAATCCAAAGCGACGAAGCACAGCTGCAGCGTCTGGGGCTCACCCATAAAAAGATCGCCGAGAAGATGCTCGTGCTCACCGAGGCGGCGCTCGATGCAATGGGGGGGATCGTAGTAGTAGGCAATTATCGCGTCTCCGCGCTGGAGGTGCAGGGCAGCCTGCCCTGCCCCTTCGCCCACCCGCCCCTCTATTCAAAGGCGATCGTCGATGTTGAGCGGCTGGACACGCAGAAAAAACTGCGCTGGACGCCACTATCTCTGCACCTCATCGCCGGGCACAACTTCTACCAGGGTCGAGGCAGCTACTTTCGTCACGAACCCAAAGATTTAGCCGAGTTTCTAGGTATCATCTGAGCTCCACCGGCCTGCCAAGCCGTTTACGGAGCGCTGCAAGCTGAAACTCTTCCACGGCAAAACACCTCTTTGCAGGTGGCTTATTCGCCTTGATTGAAAACGCACCCCCCCCCTCGACTCCTGCCTTAAGGAGTCCAGCATCCAGCCGCTCCAGCCGTAC
>CAXMSR010000197.1:3288-3589 GCA_964195725.1 uncultured Kiloniellaceae bacterium
TCAGCTTCAGAGGGCTTCGCCCGCTCGCATCTGCCATCCTGCTCATGGTTGCCTTAGCCTCTCGCGCGCCATCTCCAGCGCGACCGCGTGCGTGTCGAGCCCCGACGCCTGTGCGCGATCGAAGAGGAAACGAAGATTGCTGAAGATTTCTGAGATCTTCTCCTCTACCGCTTCCGGGCTGTAGAGCCCGCCGCGCGAACACGCCAGATATTCCATGGCTGCATTGATAATCCCGCCCGAGTTGATGACGAAATCAGGGGCGTAGAGGATGCCTCGCTCCGACAACAGCAGCGCGTCACGC
>CAXMSR010000198.1:0-3573 GCA_964195725.1 uncultured Kiloniellaceae bacterium
CTACCTTAGCGTGGTCACCGTCGCCACGGTGGGCTACGGCGATCTTCACCCGATCACCGGCCCCGGAAAGCTACTGGCCGTAGTCCTCATCATCACCGGCGTAGGGACGTTTCTGGGCGTGGTAGCCAACGGCACCGAGCTCTTGATGGAGCGCCGTCACGAGCAAGCGCGGCGCGAACGGCTCAACATGCTGATAAGCCTTTTTTTCAGCGAAATAGGCGAAAGGCTCCTGACCCTCATCGCCAGAGCCGACGACAACACCGGAGGGTGCAAGAGTGCTTTCGGCATCGACCAGAGCTGGACCCCGAACCACTACTCGGCAGCTCACAAATCGCTTAAAACACTCAAGTTCAAGACCTCTCACGAGACAATCGAGCTACAAGAGATGCGGACGCTACTGGAGGAAAAAGGGGGGCTCTTGATTAGCCTCTTTAGCAACCCCAACCTGCTTGAGCACGAAGAGTTCACCGAGCTGTTAAGATCGATCTTCCACCTTCGCGACGAGCTGATGAACCGCAACACCCTGACCGGGCTTTCGCGCACCGACCTGGAGCACCTGGCGGGCGACGCCATGCGCGTCTACAAACCCCTGACCGCCCAGTGGCTCGACCACGTCCGCTACCTGCAACGCTCCTACCCCTACCTCTACTCGCTGGCGGTGCGCATGAACCCCTTTGCCTTCGGCGCAGAGGATTGCGCAAGCTTCAAAGACCCGGCACCTACGGCGACGTAGCTGCAAAGGGGTGCTGCGCGCGCTACAGACCCGCCCCGTAGCTGTCAAAATTGCCAAAACGCCAAAATTACCGTTATATTGCGCCTCGCCGCTGATCTTGCGCCGCCCCGCTGGTCTTGCGCCCAAACTCAAGCGGCCCCACCGGGAAATGCCGGTGGAGCCGCTTGATGCTCTCTTGAGATTTACCGCGTCAGACTATCCTCGCGAGTAGATAACCGCCAGCGCCGTCGGAGGTGTCTTGCCCATGCCGCGCACGGCGTGGGGTCTGGAAGAGTCGATGTAGAGGCTGTCGCCTTTTTTCAGAAGCTGCTTGTCGCCGTCGTACTCAATTTCCAGCGTGCCGGTCAGCACATGGATGAACTCTTCGCCTTCGTGCGACATCGGCGTCACCGTCTCGGCTGCCTGGGGGTCGAAGGTGATGAGGAAGGGCTCCATCCCCTGCCCGCGTATGTCGGAGGCTAAAAGGCTCTTGTAATCGTAGCCCTGCCCCGTCGTCTTCGCCCTGTCCACCACCACCGATTCGTCGGCATGGCAGATGCTGAAGATATCGGAGCGGGTGCCGCCCTCGTGGATCATCTGACCCATCTGCGAACCTAGCGCGCGTGAGAGCTTTAGCACCGCACCTATGGAAGGCACCTCTTCGCCCCGCTCCACTGCGTCGAGGTAGGAGGTCTCGAATCCCGTCATCTCTGCGACCTGCTCGCGCGTAAGATCCTGAGCTTCCCGCATTCTCTTTATTCTTTTGCCGACATTCATGAAATCTCCTTAGCAATCCAGATCAGCGATCGAAAACACCAGTGTAATATCCAACGGCCTCAAGCTTGGTAGCGTTAAGGCAAATTATTTGATGCCCGCTTCTTTGTCGTACTCGATCCCCTCGTGGACCACGGGGCCTGCGTCGATGTAGTTGGAGCGGCACTTGTGGCCCAGAATCTCTTCCGAGCGTTTGCCTGCGGCGATCATCTGCGCCTGGTCGATGCCGGTTTTGACGCCCATCTCCTCAAACATGCCCACCAGATCTTCGGTGCAGGTGTTTCCGGCAAAGCCGTGCTGGTACTCGGCTGCGCCCGTTCGGGGCTGGCCGCCGATAGCGCCGAAAGAGGTGTCGAAGCGGGTAAAACCGTAGGTGAGCGCAACCATCGAGTTGGCCACACCCCAGCCGCGAGTGTCGTGGAAATGGACTACGACCTCGTCGGTGGTGAACCCTTCGGAGAGCGCATATTCGTAGAAGGCGCTGACCTGCACGGGGTTGGACGAGCCTATGGTGTCGCCAAAGCCGATGATCGTCGCGCCGACGTCTTTCCACCAGTTGCCAAGTGCTATGGCGTCGGCGGGGTTTACATCTCCCGCGATGGGACAGCCAAAGGAGGTAAGCGCCCAGCCGAACACTTCGTGGCCGGTATCGAGCGCGATACGGGTCATCTTCTCGCAGAGCTCTTTGTTTTCCTTGTGGCTCATGTTCACGTTGGCAAAGTTATGGGGCTCGGAGGTCGAGATGACCATAACTATCTCGTCCACGCCGAAGCCCGCCTCTTTTGAGGCTATCGCCCGCTCCACGGCCTTCATCGTCGTGCAGATGGCGCGGTACTTTACGCCCGGCTTGCGCGGAATGCCTTTCAGCACTTCTTCAGCGTCGGCGAACTGGGGGAGAATTTTAGGATGAGCGAAGCTGGTCGCCTCCATCACGGTGATGCCCATATCCACCGAACGGGTGATCATCTCCACCTTGTCTGCCGTGGAGATCACCTTGGTCTCGTTCTGTAGCCCGTCACGCGCCCAGCACTCGCCGATCTCGATCGCTTTGGGCAGCACTGCTCTGTGTAGTTTAAACTCTGTGCACATAGACTCTCTCCTGAAAAGCAGTTTATCTGCCCTTGTATACGGGTTTGCGTTTCTCTCTGAATGCGGTCAACCCTTCGACGCGGTCTTCGGTGGGGATCGTCAGCTCGTAGCAGGTGGTCTCAAAAGCCAACCCGCTTACCAGATCCACTTCCATCCCACGGTCGATGGCGCGCTTGGCGGCACGGAGCGCCACGGGGCCGTTTTGGGCTATCTCGGCTGCCAGGGTTTTGGCCTCGGCCAACAGCTCTTCGTGGGCGACTACTTTGTTTGCCAGCCCAATTTGTAGAGCTTCATCTGCGCCGATGCGCTTGGCGGTGAAGATCAACTCTTTGGCCTTCGCGCGCCCCACAATGCGCGGCAAGCGTTGGGTGCCGCCCGCTCCGGGGATGATCGCCAGGCTGGTTTCGGTGAGGCCTACGCTTGCCCGCTCGGAAAAAATCCTGAGATCGCACGCCAGCGCCAGCTCGGTTCCGCCGCCAAAGGCGAAGCCGTTAACAGCGGCGATGGTGGGCATGGGGAGCGCCGCCACCGCGTTTATCATGTTGCGAATTTTACTCACGCAGCGCAGCACCTCGTCCATTCCGGCGCGCTCTTTCAGGTCGGCTCCGGCGCAAAAGGCTTTCTCGGCCGCCGACGCTACGATAACGACGCGAAGCTCGGGGTCGAAGTGAAGCTCTTCAAGCGCCGCCGAACACTCATCCAGCATCTGAAGCGAGAAGGCGTTCATCGCTTTGGGGCGGTTTAAGGTGAGCGTAGCTACGCCGCCCTCTTTTTGGAGCTGTATCAATTTATCCGACATTCCGGTCTCCTTGCGTAGTTAAGAGCGCAGCTCTTCGAGGTCGCGATAGTACTCAAGCGCCTCCGGATTTGCCAGCGCGTCCTTGTTCTTCACCGCTTCGCCGTGGATGATCTTGCGCACGGCTATCTCCACCAGCTTTCCGCTGATGGTGCGCGGAATGTCGGGAATCTGGATGACTTTCGCCGGGACGTGGCGAGGC
>CAXMSR010000199.1:0-3559 GCA_964195725.1 uncultured Kiloniellaceae bacterium
ACACCGGCCGAGCCTAAAAAGGGCGACCTCACAAAAAAAGGCGCAGACCAGCGCGCGCCCGACCCTTCAAATGCCGTGCAGAAGGTGACGGTAGACTCCAGCGAGGTTCAGGTGACGGCGGGCAAGGCCTCTGCCGGTCAATCCTCCCAGGATCAGGGTCTGGAGGTGCAAGCGTTGACCCCCAGCCAGTCTCAAGACAGCGCAGGCGGCGCTAAGGCGTTAGAAGAGGCAACTGGTGAGGCAGTGAGCGAGGCCGAGCAGTTCCAACAGCTACTGGCCCAGATGGAGCAGCAGAACGAGGATATCGTCCAGAATATAGAGCGCCTCAAAACCCAGCAGCAGCGTGTAGCGGAAGAAGAGCGCACAGACGAGCTCCTTGAGGATTCGCGCATACGCATCAAGGTGGTCAGCTACCCGCCTGCGCCGATTGAGAGAAAATATCTGGTGATAGAGTATCCCGAGCTAGAGGTAAGAGAGTCTCAGCTCCAGAGCGGGATATGCAGGGTCTACTTTCGGGTGTGGACGGATGCGTCCGGCAACATCGTCAAAGAGCAGCTCAAGACGCCGTCGCCTGGGCCGGAGCGGGAGCGCTACAAAATCTTCATCGACCGTGTGATGGAGGAAGTGCGTCTTTGGCCGCTGCCAAGGCAAGAAGGCGAAGTGCATGTGGATGTGCTCTTCGAGATCGAATGAGGAACGTGATGAGCAGAGCCTTATTTAGCCTGATACTTATCTTTGGTTTTGCCACGGGCGTGCTGGGCGACATCAACTACGAGTGCTTGAAGTGCCACGGGTACGCCGGGTTTCAGACCGAGGCGCATAAGCTCTGGGTGGGCGAGTCGGCCTTTGAGATCAGTAAACACCGCGAACTCGCCTGCACCGACTGCCACAAGGGCGGTGTAGCGTGGCCCCACGACGAGCCGCTGGAGGTTCGGTGCGACATGGCCTGTCACGCCAAGGGAAAAGACCACAGAGCGATCGTCGAGATCGAAGCGGGCTCGGCACACTTTAGCGCAGCAAGAGCGGCGGGCGACAAGGTAAGCTGCCTGTATTGCCACGATGGAGCCCCGGCTCCAAAGGGCGCCGGCGTGCAGGCGCTGTGCGTTAGCTGCCACCCGGAAGTAGAGAGGGCCCGGCGTAGATTCCCCGGTACACAGGGAGCTTTTGGCGCTAAAGCCCACAGGCTCGCCGCTGCGTGGGCCAACGTGCCCGCCTGCATAGATTGTCACGGCGGTCATGGGATAACCTCTTCGGACGAGGCCCGCGCCGCTTGCTCGCAGGGCGGCTGCCACGAAGGCAGCGACGAGTCGTTCTCGGCGCTTTTTGATCACGGCCCCAAAGAAGGGGCGGCAGCTGGCGGCGACGGGCGGTTGTGGCTGTGGCTGGCGCTCTTTGTCGGCCTGGTCGGACTTTTGCACAGCGTGAAGGGGTGAGCCGGATGCGACATGCGCGACATACGCCAAAGACCGTTGAAGTGCTCGACCCGATCAACCTGCTCATCCACGCGCTGGCTGCTTTCGGGGTGGTTGGCGCATTGCTCAGCGGGCCGCTGCTGCGCTTTCCAGCCACCGCCGCCTACCTCGTGGGCGAAGAGGTGAACATCGTCTTTCTGCACGCCTCTTTTGCCGGGCTGGCGCTGATCGCCTGGCTGGCACACCTGGCCAGGGTGTGTCTGGGATGGCTGGAGGGCGGCTATTCATTCTCGCTTTTGCCGCGCTTGTCGGATGTAGGCGAATTTGTCAGAGGAGTCAGGTGGAACATCGGGGGCGGCAAAAGGCCGCCGAGGGGGCGCTTTGACTACCGCGAGCGCACGTCCTACTTTGTACTGGTTGTGACGCTGCCGCTGCTGATCATTCTCGGCTTCATGCTCTCCAACCCCGGCTGGTCGGCGGCGGTTATAGGTGCGCCTGCGCTGGTTGGCGTGGCCGAGCTGCACGCCGCCCTGGGTTATCTGGCTGCGGCATTCTGCGCGTGGCACCTCTACTTCTCGCTCTGCGCTCCGGGCGCGCTTTTCGTCAATGCCTCTTTCATAAGCGGCAAAGCCGACTGGAAAAAGGTAGAGATGATGCGCCCCGGCTGGGCCGAGGAGCTGTTAAACGCTTCGGGTGCCTACAGCGACGAGGGCGAACAAGAAGACAGCCCGCCCTCGGTGGCCGAACTCTTGGCGAAGGGCAACGCTGCCGCGACGAAGCAAGACTACGAGGGGGCGAAAGCGCTCTTCGAAGAGGCGCTGGCGCTCTTTCCAGGTTACTCGCAGGCGCTCTTTAACCTGGCGGTGGTCTTGGCACGCATGGATAAAAAGGATGAGGCCATCGCGCACCTTCGTGAATACCTTGCCCAGGACGCTTTTGGCCCGGCGGCTCAAAAGGCCCGGGCGATGCTCGCAGAGCTTGAGGAGGTGAGGGGTTGAAAATACAAAAGACCATTGCCAGCGCCGCCCTCGCCCTTTCGCTTGCGGCAGCTTTGGTTGTTTTTTATTGCGCTGAAGATATCGCCCCAATAGTTCAGGAGGGCTACACCTCAGGGCAAAAAGAGGCAGCGGGGACGCTGGCGTACCATGCCCTTGATCGCCTTGAGAACACCCCGACCCCGGCGGTTATCTCCAACTGTCTGGAGTGCCACACTATCTCTCCCCATGTGAGCGACAAGCGCACACGGGCTTTTTTGAACTTGCACTCAAGGGCGCTGGATTGCACCATTTGCCACCTTGGCGGCAAGCTGGTCTACGGCGAGCTGCCAAAGCCCGGCATTGAGCCGGAAGAGCTGCTGGTGACTGTACTTGGCGCCGGAGGCAATATGCCGCCGCCCGTCGAGGTAGAGGAGGCGACCGGCAAACATCTGGCAGCGCCACCCAGCCCGCTTCAACCCCAAAGGCCCCTCGTGCAAGCGCTGCCATCGGCGCGGCTCCACCATCCTTCGCGCCTTGGGGCGCTACGAGGGGTACCGGAGGAGGATATTGGAGGATCTTGAGATCCTGTCGCTCGTAAAGGTGCGCAAATGATGGGGCGGTGCGCACTTTTTTTTCTGCTGTGTTTCCAACTCTTCGCGCTGGACGACGCTGCCAGGGCGGGGATAGTCCGCTTACACGAGGGCTTTAGCAACCCCTCGGCGTTGGCGCTTATGCCAGGAGCGGGTGGCCGGGTGGCGGTGCTGGAGAGCGGTAAAAAACAGGTTACCGTAGTTGATGCCAAGGGCAGGCGTTCGGCCCTCAAGGGATTGACCGACCCCCGTGGACTGACCTCGGACGAGCTTGGCGAAGTGCTGGTGCTGGATCGGCTCTCCAGCGGCGGCTGGGGGCTGGTTCACTTTAGCGCAGGCCGCAGCTCTGTGCGCAAAGCGTTAAACTCCGGCGGAGAGCGAGCGGGCGACACGCAGCTAAGGCTCACCGACCCGGTGGACATCGCCGCCTCGAACCGCATCCTCTGGATTCTGGAGCGCAACCCGCCACAGGTGCTGCTCTACGGCTACGATGGCGAGGCGCTGGCTGTCGAGCCGCTGGCCGAGTATGGCGTCAGGGTGCCGGCAAAGATAGCCATCGACCACGACGGCGAGGTGTTTG
>CAXMSR010000200.1:0-3558 GCA_964195725.1 uncultured Kiloniellaceae bacterium
GAAGCGATACGCCATATAACCTCGGCCAACGTGGCTTGTGGCTGGCACGCCGGTGATCCCGCAGTGATGGACAGGACGGTGTGGATGGCCAAGGAGAACGGCGTCGCCGTTGGCGCGCACCCCGGCTATCCCGACCGTCACGGCTTCGGGCGGCGCAACATGGAGATCTCTGAAGAAGAGCTGCGGCAATATGTCATCTATCAGGTCGGCGCGTTGCAGGGTTTTTGTCGCGCGCACGGCTTGAAGCTTAACCATTTAAAGCCCCACGGGGCGCTCTACCTCACTTCGCTGGAAGACGAACGGGTGGCGCGGGCCGTCGCCGAGGCTGCGGCGCTGCTGGACGCCGGGCTCTACCTTGTCACCCTTGCAGGGCCAAAGGGGGAGCTGATGGCCCGCATAGGGGCCGAGGCCGGGTTGAATGTCATCTTCGAGGCGTTCCCCGACCGCGCCTATACGCCGGAGGGCACACTCGTTTCACGCAAGGTCGAGGGCGCGGTGATAATCGACCCCGCCGAGGTAGCTGCCCGGGCGCTGATGATGGCCGAAGAGGGCAGGGTGATCGCCTCCGACGGCTCGGTTATCGAGCTAGAGGCCCAAACGCTCTGCGTTCATGGCGACACCCCCGACGCCGTGCAGCTCTTAAAGAGCATCCGCCGAAAACTTGAGGCCGCACAGATAACGGTGGAGGCCGCTCGTGGCGAAGTGGCGGCGAGGCAGTGAGCGAGAGCCGCCAAAATTCCGTAGCGGGTGAGGGGCTCTATCGCCGCACCCGCTTCAAGGCGGCGGGCGACCGTGGGCTCCTCGTCGAGTATGGCGTGGGCATCGCGCCCGAGATCAACGCCAGGGTGCTGGCGATGGCGCAGCAGCTGGAGACTCAGCGCCCCGCAGGCTTGGTGGAAGTCGTCCCCACCTACCGTTCTCTCCTGCTCGTTTACGAGCCCCTTGAGACCAACCCGTCAGCCCTGGAAAACGAAGTGCTGGCGCTGGAGGCGGGGCTCGGCGAGGTCAAGCTCGATAAACCCAAAACAGTGGTAATTCCAGTCTGTTACGGCGGAGAATATGGCCCCGACATTGACTTTGTCGCACAAAACTCCGGACTGAGCGTTGAGGAGGTGGTCGCGCGCCACACGGCCCCCGCCTATCCCATCTACATGATCGGTTTCACCCCCGGCTTTCCCTTCCTCGGTGGCCTGGACGTGCGCCTTCACGCGCCGCGCCTTGCCACCCCGCGCCACAGGGTCGCGCGCGGCTCGGTGGGTATCGCGGGCGCACAGACGGGGGTCTATCCCCTTGAGAGCCCCGGCGGCTGGCGGCTGATCGGGCGCACTCCGCTGACCCTTTTTGCCCCGGAGAAGCGCGAGCCTTTTCTCTACAGCGTCGGTGATCTGCTCCGCTTCGAGGCGATCACGCCGTCCGAGTTCGAGCGGCTTGAGGCAGAGGCCAAATGACTATGCCGATGGCTGGCGAGCGCGGCATGAAGAGCCAGTTCCGGGTGGTTTCCCCCGGAGCCTATACCACCGTGCAGGACGCGGGGCGCTACTGTTATCAGCGGATGGGGATACCCGTGAGCGGGGCGTTGGACCAGCGGGCCTACCGTATCGCCAATCTTCTGGTGGGCAACGCGGCTAGTGCAGCGGCGCTGGAGATAACGATCGTAGGCCCCAGGCTGGAGGTGTTGGCGCAGGCCGACGTGGCGGTAACCGGGGCCGAGCTGCCCCTTCGCCTGAACGGCGAGCCGGTGCAGCTGTGGCGCTCTTTTCGCGTAAAACCCGGCGATCTCCTCGATATAGGACAGGTTAGCGCGGGGTGCCGCAGCTATTTATCTGTAACAGGCGGCTTTGACGTGCCAGTGGTGCTGGGGAGCCGCTCCACCTACGTCGGCGGCAACCTTGGAGGGTACCGTGGAAGGGCGCTGAGGGAAGGCGATCTGCTCGGAGCCCTTGAGGGGCAGGTCTTGCCTTCGGTGCGCGAGCTACCTCGAAGGTTTATTGATCGGTACCCCACCGAGATCGAAGTGCGCGCGGTGGCGGGGCCTCAGGACGAATTTTTTGGCGGTGGGCTTCAAGGGCTTTGCCAAGGGCAGTACATGATTACCGCCAAGGCCGACCGGATGGGTTACCGCCTTCAGGGCGCTCCGCTCTCTATCTGCGACGGTTATCCGCAATCGATCGTCTCCGAGCCCAGCATGCCGGGCGGGGTGCAAATCCCCCCCGACGGGCAGCCGATCATCCTGCTGGTGGAGCAAACGGTCGGCGGCTACGCCAAGGCGGCCACCGTCATCTCCTCCGATCTGGGCAGGATAGCCCAGGGCACACCGGGCGACACGCTCTCTTTTGCGTTGGTTACCGTTGAACATGCTCATGCCATCGTGCGCGAACAGCAGCAAGCTATGGATGCGATTTCGCAGCTCTGGTAGATAGTTTTTGTTGTCGAACGAGCTTTCCCGGCGCTACCGAACCAACTCTCCCAGGATTTTATGGAACTCCCCGACGGTGGTCGCCGTCAGGCGGCACGCGGTGCGATCACACGCCTGGAGGGCGAGCTTGCCGCCGCCAATGTGGGTGAAGACGGTTTGACCCGCGAAGGGGGTCTTCTGCGCTAGATAGCCCAGCGCCTCGCATGCTGCGCTGCTTTTCCGGTCGCCCGTGACCTCTATCTTCAGGGTGTCGGGGGCTAGAAGGTTGGCCCCCTGCAAGAGGTGGGTGCAGGCGTTGGGGTGCGAGGCGAGCGTTTTTCCGTTGGCCGACACGATGGCGGCAGCTCTCTCGTCCCAGACGGTGTTTGCAGTAAGGAGCCCCAGCCTTGCAAAGCATTCAACCGTTACCGAGGTTGCCGATGGCATCGCCCCGTCGGTGGCTTCCCGTGGGCGCATTATCAGCTTCTCGGCGTCTCTGGCCGTGTCATAGAGCCCGCCGTCTTCCGCCCCGAAAAGATGGTAGAGATGCCCGGCGGTCTCTGTGGCTCCCAGAAGATAAGCCTCCTCCCAGGTGGCCGCGTAGAGGTCGAGCTGCGCGCGCGCAAGATATGCGTAGTCTTCGGCAAACGCCCTTATCGACACCGACACTTTGCCCCGGCGGTAGCTGCGCATGAGCCTGCCGTCCACCATCATCGTCGAGACAATAAACTCCACGCATTTGCGTGCGCGATTAATGAGCGACGTATCGCCCAGCGTCGAGCCGGTAACGGCGAAGGCCGAAGCCATAAAGGCGCTCCACCCGGTGAGCACCTTGTCGTCCTTAAAGGGGTGTGCGCGCGCCTCTCTGGCGGTGAAGAGGGTCTTTAGCTCTCCGGCGAAGTCCTCGGCGTAATCGGCGGCCCAGCCCGCCACCAGCTCGCCTTTTTGAAGCGCGTCCATCTGATTGGGGATGTTCTTTCCGGTCGCTTGCCCCGTGGCCTCTTCCATGTAATTGCCGACCTCCGAGATGTCGAACGCCTCGCAAAAGCCTGATGCCGCCTCTTTGCCCAGAAGCTCCTCCACTTCTCTTAGCGACCAGATGTAGAAGAGCCCCTCTTCGCCCTCCGAGTCGGCGTCTTCGCCGCAGTAAAAGCCACCCTCGG
>CAXMSR010000201.1:0-3439 GCA_964195725.1 uncultured Kiloniellaceae bacterium
GCAACGGCGCATCCCCATCGACCCGGCAGAGGCGACGATAATGCTCCTGGGGATCTTCGAGGACACCGGCGGGCTGACCTTTGTGACCACCACCCCGAGAGATTACGACGCGGCGGGCTATCTACTTTCGCAGGGGGCCGACCTTTCGGCGGTGCGCGAGTTCATCACCCCCGAATTGACGGCGGTACAGGTGGCGCTTTTGGACGACCTCTTCAAAAATCGAGAGGTTCACCGCGTTCACGGCGTAGAGGTGACCGTCACCAGCGTCTCCACCGACGAGTACGTGGGAGACCTCGCCGTGTTGGCGCACAAGATGTGCGACATGGAGCAGATAGGCGCGCTGCTGGTCTATGCGCGCATGGGCGACCGGGTGCATCTGGTCGGGCGCAGCCGCATCCCCGAGGTGGACGTGGGGGCGATAACGCGTCACTTTGGCGGCGGTGGCCACCCCGAGGCCGCCTCGGCCTCTATCCGCGACCGCACGCCGCTACAGGTACACGACAAGCTCACGGGGCTCTTGCCCCGCGTGATAAAGCCCAGGGTGACGGCGCGCCACATCTGCACCGCGCCGGTAAAGACGGTGAAGGCCGACGACACCCTGGCGGAGGTGCGGAACCTGCTAAACCGCTACCATATCAACGTGGTGCCGGTGATGCGGGGCGCTCGCGTGGTGGGCATCCTCACGCGCATAGTCATCGAGCGCGCCACCCAGCACGGGCTGGAGGGCTCGAAAGCGGAAGAGTATATGTCGAGCGAGTTCTCCTCCGTCTCGCCCGATACGCCTCTGAGCGAGGTGCGCGAACTGGTGGTGGGCGGGCGGCAGCGCTTTATGCCGGTTATCGACGGCGGAGAGCTCATCGGCGCGCTCACCCGCACCGATCTGTTGCAAGCCCTGACACCCTCTTCCGATTCGGCTATCTACCGCTCGCCGCGCCAAACACAGGTGCGCCACGCAAAAAAGATGATAGAGGATGTGCTCTCGGCTGAAGTGATTGCGCTTTTGAAGACCGTCGGCGAGATGGCGGTGGAGGTGGGGATGCGCGCCTATCTGGTGGGCGGGATGGTGCGCGACCTGATACTTCGCCAGCCCAACGTAGACATCGACATCGTCGTCGAGGGCGACGGCATAGAGCTGGCGCGGCGCATCGGCAGGCGGCTGGGGGCCACCGTGCGGCCGCACAAACTCTTTGGTACCGCCAAGCTGATCTTTCCCGACGGGCTTGACCTCGACATAGCTACGGCGCGCACCGAGTACTATCACGAGCCCGCCGCGCTGCCGTCGGTTGAGCAGTCGAGTCTGAAGCTCGATCTCTCTCGCCGAGATTTCACCATGAACTCTCTGGCGCTTAGGTTGGAGCCGGACAGTTTTGGCGAGGTGATCGACTTTTTCGGCGGCTTCTCCGACATAAAGAACCGCACCATCAGAATACTGCACAACCTCTCTTTCGTTGAGGACCCGACGCGGATTATGCGCGCCACCCGTTTTTCGCTGCGCTTTGGTTTCGAGTTGGGGAGCCAGACGAGAAAGTTCTTGTCGGCCTCGGTGCGCAACGGGTTTCTCGCCCAAGCCAGGGGGCCGAGGCTTTTGAGAGAGCTGCGCATGGTGCTGGAGGAGTGCGATCCGGTGGAGGCGCTCGAAACGCTGGAAGAGCTGGGAGTGCTGGCCGCTTTTCACCCCAAGATGCACTACCGGGGGAAAAGCCTGGCCCTGACGCAAGCGGTGGTCGAGGTGCTGGCGTGGTTCGAGCTCCTCTACCACGAGCGAGAGGTCAAGCCCTGGATGCTCTTCATCATGGCGCTGCTGACCCCGCTGGAGGTCGAAGAGGCCAGGGCGTGGGCGCGCGAGTTCGGCGTAGCCGACCGTGAGGGCGGCGACCTGATAGAGGCGGTGGGCGCTGCGCGTGAAACGCTGGAGAAGCTGACGAAGGTGTTTTCAAAGACCGACGCCCCCACCCAGTCGAAGATACACGGGGCCTGTGTCGAGACTGGCACCGAGGCGCTCCTTTTCGCCATGGCCGCCACAAGGGACGAGCGCAAACGCCGCGCCATCAGCCTCTATTTCACCCGGCTTTCCTCCATCAGCACCATCGTCTCGGGAGGGGACTTGAAAGAGCTGGGCATAC
Source organism: uncultured Kiloniellaceae bacterium (assembly GCA_964195725.1). Taxonomy (GTDB): domain Bacteria; phylum Desulfobacterota; class Deferrisomatia; order Deferrisomatales; family BM512; genus CAXMSR01. Next base: position 2,124 of record CAXMSR010000201.1, read on the forward strand.
CGCCGGGCCCGGTGTATCGCGAGCTCTTGGGGGGGCTTCTAGACCACAAGCTCGACACCCGCATTACCCCCCGGCGAGAAGAACTGGCGTGGGTTGCCGACGAGCGTAAAAAGAGGGGCATCTAACAACGCTGCGTTGACGTACCGGCCTTCGCTGCTATTATATCTATAGTGCCGGTCTATCGTGGTGCCTATCCTTTGCAGCCTTTGGGGGCAGTCGGAACGTAGGAGGGTGAAGTGGCGTACTCGATCTTGGTCGTTGACGACGAGGACAGCATCAGGGCTCTTTACAAAGCCGAGCTTGAAGATGAGGGGTATCAGGTGTTGTGCGCTTCCGATGGTGCGCAAGCACTGGATATCATGGACGATCAGCTGGTACACGTAGTGGTGCTCGATATAAAATTGAAGGGCGAAAGCGGTTTGCAAGTGCTCCAGAATATTGTCCGTAAACATAAGGACACCCCAGTCATTCTCTCCACGGCCTACGGCAGCTACAAGGACGACTTCTCTTCCTGGCTGGCCGAAGCCTACGTCGTAAAATCTTCAAGCCTCAACGAGCTTAAACTACAGTTGGACAAGATACTGAAGAGAAGCTACGGGGCTGGTAAGCCGAACTGAGCTTTTTTAACCGCCAAGTCCGGCTATGGGGGACGAAGCTGCGTATTTTAGCGGCGATATGCCAAAGCCCGGAGCCCGCGAGCGAAAGTTCAAGCGTCCTGAAGCGTCAACGGTGGAGGTGGCACGGTGAAAGCTATCGTAATGGCAGGGGGGTTCGGCACACGCATTCAGCCTTTGACCAACACAGTGCCAAAGCCGATGCTCTCGCTTCTAAACCGCCCGATGATGGAGCACATCATCCTCAAGCTCAAGGGCGCGGGGATAACCGAAATAGTGGTGCTCCTCTACCACCTGCCCGACGTTATCCGCGACCACTTTGGCGACGGTAAACAATTCGGGGTAACCCTCCACTACGTGCTCCCCGACGACGACTACGGGACGGCAGGGGCGGTTAAAAAAGCCCAGCACCTCATCGACGACACCTTCATCGTCATGTCGGGCGATTTGGTCACCGATTTTGACCTGGGCGCTGTCATGGCCTTTCACCGCGAGAAGAAGACGCCGGTAACGATCACGCTGACAAGCGTGCCCAACCCCCTTGAGTTCGGCGTGGTCATCACCGACAAGAGCGGACGAATACTACGCTTTTTGGAAAAACCTGGGTGGGGCGAGGTCTTTAGCGACACCATTAACACCGGCATCTACATCTTCGAGCCCGAGGTCTTCAACCTCATCCCCGAGGGCCGCGCCTTCGATTTC
>CAXMSR010000202.1:0-3399 GCA_964195725.1 uncultured Kiloniellaceae bacterium
GATTACGTATTTACGTATTCGCGGTGTTATTCGGGGTCGGTAAGACCCAGGTCTTTCATCGCGGCCTTGCGGGAAAGCTTGATGCGTCCGCTCTGGTCTACGTTTAAGCACTTGACCTTTACGGTGTCGCCCTCGTTCATGTACTTGGTGATGCCGTCGCGGTCGATGCGGTTTTCGCAAATCTCGCTGATGTGTACAAGGCCATCGGTGCCGGGGTAGATCTCTACGAAGGCGCCAAAATCCTTGATGGAGCGAACTAGGCCGTCGTAGATTTTGCCGAGTTCCGCTTCCTGGGTAAGGTCGCGGATCATCTTGATGGCGCGCTCGGTGCGCTCGCCATCGGGGCTGCCGATGTTGATGGAGCCGTCGTCCTGGATGTCGATGGTGGTTTGGGTATCTTCGATGATCTTGCGGATATTTTTGCCGCCAGGTCCGATGACGTCTTTGATCTTCTCGGTGTTGACGTGGATGACGACGATCCGGGGCGCGTGGGGCGAAAGATCGCTACGGCCTTCGGAGAGTACTTCGTCCATGCAGCCGAGGATGTGCAGACGGCCTTCGCGTGCCTGAACCAGCGCCTGCTTCATGATATCGACGGTGATGCCCTTGACCTTGATGTCCATCTGAAGGGCGGTGATGCCGTCGCGGGTGCCTGCTACCTTGAAGTCCATGTCGCCCAGGTGATCTTCATCGCCGAGGATGTCGGAGAGCACTGCGTGGCGCTCGCCGTCGGTGATAAGGCCCATCGCGATGCCTGCTACGGGGGCCTTGATCGGCACACCCGCATCCATCAGCGCCAAGGAACCGCCGCAGATGGAGGCCATGGAGGAGGAGCCGTTGGATTCGAGCACTTCGGACACCAGACGAATGGTGTAGGGGAAGGTCTCGTGATCGGGCAGCACGACTTTGATGGCGCGCTCTGCCAGGGCTCCGTGACCGATCTCGCGGCGGCCGGGGCCGCGTAGCGGACGGGCTTCACCAACGGAGAAGGGCGGGAAGTTGTAGTGGAGCATGAATTTCTTGTAGTAGCTGCCGTCGGGAACATCAATCAGCTGCTCGTCGCGTGAGGTGCCAAGCGTTGCGAGGCAGAGCGCCTGGGTTTCGCCGCGAGTAAAGAGCGCCGAGCCGTGGGTGCGGGGCAGTTCGTTAACGCCGCAGTTGATGGCGCGGATGTCGGCGGGCTTGCGGCCGTCGATGCGGCTGCCGGTCGCCAGTATCTGCTCGCGGACGTAGTTTTTGGCGGCGGTGCCGAAGGCTTCTTTGTAATCCTTCGTAAACGCGGCCTGCTCTTCGGTGAGTCCCGCTACCATCTTGGCCTTGGCGGCGCTGATGGCGTCGGAGCGCTCTTTTTTGGTGGGCACGGCGTAAGCTGCTTTGCCGTACTCGTCAAAGAACTTCTCGGCGTAGGCGGCTATGTCGGCGTCGGCGACTATTTCTTCGACTACGCGCTTTTCCTTGCCTACTTTTTCTACCAGCTGGTCGATGATGGCGATGATCTTCTTGATCTCGACATGACCGGCTTCGATAGCACCCAGCATCTGGTCTTCGCTGAGGTTCTTGGAGCCGGACTCAACCATCATCACGGCGTCGCGTGAACCGGCGACGATGAGGTCGAGCTCGGAGTCTTCGAGCTGCAGCTTGGTGGGGTTGATGACGTAAGCGCCATCGATGAAGCCCACGCGGACACCGGCGATGGGGCCGTCAAAGGGGATGTTGGAGATGCTAAGTGCGGCTCCGGTACCAACCATGCCCAGCATGTCGGGGTTGTTCTCGCAGTCGTGAGAGAGAACATTGACGATCACCTGCGTCTCGCACTTGAACCCCTTGGGGAAGAGCGGACGGATGGGACGGTCGATAAGGCGAGCGGTGAGGGTGTCGGTGTCGTGCGGACGCCCTTCGCGCTTGAAAAAGCCACCGGGAATCATGCCGGCGGCGTAGCCTTTGGTCTGGTACATAACGGTCAGCGGAAAAAAGTCGAGCCCGATTTTGGGCTTCGACTCGGAGGTGGCTGTCACCAGCGTAACCGTTTCGCCGTAGGTGACGATGACCGCACCGTGAGCCTGACGCGCCATGCGCCCGGTCTCGATCGTGAGGGTCCTGCCGCCGATTTCGGCTTCTACTTTAGTTATATCAAACAATTGTATACTCCTCTTGAAGGTGCTTCTCGCCTGTTACGCCGCCGTTAAAGGCTAGGCGGCATCTCGCAAGCCACACCGGTGTGCGTGCTATTTGCGGATTCCAAGGCGTTCAATGATCGTACGGTAACGGCCGATCTCGCTCTTCTTGAGGTAGTCGAGAAGACGGCGACGCTGTCCGACGAGCTTCAAAAGGCCACGGCGCGAAGTGTGATCCTTCGTGTGGACTTTGAAGTGGTCGGTGAGGTAGCTGATACGTGCGCTCAGAAGAGCGACCTGTACCTCGGGTGAACCGGTGTCACTGTCGTGAGTCTTGTATTCGTTGATGATTTCCTGCTTGCGTTCGGGAGTCATAACCATTTAAAAAAACCTCCTTGATCCCTTCTATTTTTTCTCTCTTGATTGAGCGTAATTACAGGATATATAGCTGTGGGCGCACGGGCCCGTAAAAGAGCGAGTTTTTAACACATGCGACTTGAAAAATAAAGGAAATAACGCGCTTATGCCATTACTTTTCGAGGCTTGACGCGTCCGTCTTTGACCCTGGCGATGGCGACCAGCGCGCCCCCTTTAATGGTCAGCGCGATCTCGTCGCCTTCGGTCAACTTCGCGTCGGCCACAAGGCTGCCGCCGTTGATAATCGTCTGGCTCTGGGCGTCGTCGATCTCCACCGTCGGCATACCCGGCAGCATCGCCCCGTAGCCCAGCAGACTCGGCAGCGCCATTGGCCCTAAAGCTTCAAGGTTCTCAAGGGTTAGGGCGTCTTCTACCGAAAAGTCACCGCAGTGTGTGCGCCGCAACTCCCAGATCGAGCCGCCTACTCCCAGCGCGTCGCCGATGTCGCGCGCCAGCGAACGTATGTAGGTGCCACTTGAGCAGTCTACCTCTATCTGTAGGTCGGGCAACGCCGCTTTTACGATTTCCAGGCGGTGAATCGTCACTTCGCGCTTGGGAACATCGAACTCTTCGCCCCTTCGGGCGCGCTTGTGCAAGGCGACGCCGTCAACCTTTATGGCGCTATAGGCGGGGGGGGTCTGCGTGATGCGGCCACGCAGAGGGGCCAGTACCGCTTCCAGTTCTTCCGGGGAAAAGTCGGGCACCTCGCAGGTGCGCGTCAGCTCGCCTTCGCGATCGAGCGTGTCGCGCGATTCGCCCAGCCGGATAGTAGCAAGGTAGGTCTTGTCGCACCCGACGAGAAACTCCAACAGCCGGGTGGCGCGGCCAAGCCCCACCAGCATCAGCCCGGTGGCCAATGGGTCGAGCG
>CAXMSR010000203.1:0-3381 GCA_964195725.1 uncultured Kiloniellaceae bacterium
CGCGACGGTACAGGGGAAGGGCGCTGCCGATGAGCTCATTCGAGCGCTGGACAGGTTGGAGGGTGTCGAAGAGGTCGATGCCGTTATCATAGGCCGTGGCGGCGGCGAATCGCGCGATCTGTCGGCTTTTAACGACGAAGCGCTAGTGCGTCGCGTAGCAGAGATGACAAAGCCGGTCATCTCCGCCGTGGGCCACGATATTGACTATACCCTCACCGATCTCGGCGCCGACATGCGCGCCCCCACCCCCTCGGCGGCGGCCGAGCTGGCGGTGAGCGACGCCGGGCAGCTGGTAGAGCGGCTGGATAAATTAAAGCGCGAATTGACGACGGGGGCCGAGCTGGCAATAGGGCGCTGTCAAAACCGCCTGCACCGCCTTGACGTGACCCGCCACGACCCGCTTCGCGGGATCGAGGCCAGCCGGGTGAGGCTGGATCGGGCCATCGAGGCGGTTGAAGATAGCTGCGGGCAGGCGCTGCGCCACGCGGGCGACAGGCTGGCAAGGGCGGCTAGCGTCTTTGATCGCCTGGACCCGCTCCACCGCATAGAGGTGGCGCGCTTTAAACTTGCCACGCTGCTTGGCGGGGTCGAGGGCGGAGTAGCGCGGCAGCTGGGCGAGGCGTCCCGGCGCTTTGAGCTCGCCGGGGCCGGGTTGGAAAAACTCAGCCCCAGAGCGGTGCTCGGCAGGGGGTATGCGATAGTGCGCGACGCCGAAGGCGCGGTGGTGCGCGATGCTTCGACCCGCTCGCCCGGCGACAGGCTGGACGTCACCGTGGCGCGCGGCGCGCTGGAGTGTGAAGTCAAAGAGGTTAAAAAGGGGAGAGAAGCGGGGTAGCTGCCATGCCCGAACAACATGACGTTCCTGATCCGTTTCAAGAGGTAAGGCTGACGATGGTCGCCCGGCAGCTGGCGGGGCGCACCATCCGCGACCCGCTGGTGCTGGAGGCGATGCGCGCGGTTATGCGCCACCTCTTTGTCCCCGCCGCCATCCGCGCCAGCAGCTACGACGACAGGCCGCTGCCCATAGGCGAGGGGCAGACTATCTCGCAGCCCTACATGGTGGCGATAATGACCGAGAGCCTCCTTTTAAAGGGCGGCGAAAAAGTGCTGGAGGTGGGCACCGGCTCCGGTTATCAGGCGGCCATCCTGGCCGAGTTGGGTTGCACTGTTCACACCATAGAGCGAAGCGAAACGCTGGCCCGCGAGGCTAGACTAAACCTCGCCGCCGCCGGATATGGCGGGGTAACGGTTCACAGCGGCGACGGCACCCTCGGGCTGAAAGACGAGGCTCCCTTCAGGGCGATAATCGTCACCGCAGGCGGCCCCGTAGTGCCCGAGCCGTTGACGGCGCAGCTTGATCCCGACGGCGGGGTGCTCGTCATCCCCGTGGGCGGCAGAGGCGTTCAAGAGCTTTTGCGCGTCACCCGAAATGGCGAGAAATTTCGCACCGAAGAGCTGGGGGGCTGCCGCTTTGTGCCGCTCGTCGGCGAATGCGGCTGGCAGTTGCCGGATAGTTGACTGGCAGCTGACTGGTAGTGACTGGCAGTTGACTGGTAGCGGGGCCTTGCTCCATTTCGCTTCCACTGCTACGATCCTTGGAATAACCCGGAAACGATCATCCCTGGAGTGGTTAATGATAAGTATTCACGAAGCGATAGAGCTGATCCTCGACAAAATTCATCCGCTGCCCACCGAGATAGTCCTGTTGGGCGACGCCGTGGGCCGCGTGCTGCGCATGGACGTGGACGCGCGGCGCGACATCCCCCCCCAGGACAATTCTGCAATGGACGGCTATGCCTTTGCCTATCCAGAGGACGCGCAAGAGCCGTTGACCCTTGAGGTGATCGACTTTATCGCCGCAGGCCATCGCCCCAGCCAGGGGTTGCAGCCGGGTGAAGCGGCCAAGATAATGACCGGCGCGCCGGTCCCCGACGGGGCCGACACCGTCATCCCCGTGGAAGACACCGAGGCCGAGGGCATAACCGTCACTTTTCAGCGCATCCCCAAAAAAGGCGCAAATATCCGTCTGGCGGGCGAGGACGTGAAAGAGGGCGAGGCCGTAATGAGCCCCGGCGTAAAGATTCGCCCCACCGAGGCCGGGATGTTCGCGGCCCTTGGGCGCTCGGTGGTCAGCGTCAGCCAGCGCCCCCGTGTGGCAATTCTGTCCACCGGCGACGAGATAGTCGAGATAGACGAGGCCTACGCCCAGGGCAAGATAGTCAACTCCAACGCCTACGGGCTGGCGGCGCAAGTGACCCAGGCCGGCGGCGTGCCGGTGATGCTGGGCATCGGGCGCGACAGCCCCGAAGCGCTCTATGAAATACTTGAGAGCGCGCGGCTGTGCGACATGGTGCTTACCACCGGGGGTGTGTCGATGGGCGATCGCGACTTTATGCTCGAAGTGTTTGAAAAGTGGGGGGTCAAGCGCGAGTTCTGGAAGGTGTCGATGAAACCCGGAAAACCCGTGGCCTTCGGCATGAAGGGGCGAAAGCCCGTCTTCGGCCTGCCCGGCAACCCCGTCTCGGCGATGGTGGCGTTCGAGCAGTTCGTGCGCCCGGCTTTGCGCAAGATGCTCGGCTTCGAGCGGCTCTTTCGTCCCGTCTTCACCGCTACCCTGGCCCCCGACGCCGGAGCGGTGCGCGCCAAGGTTGGCCGCACCGAGTTCGTCCGTTGCAGCGTCGAGTATGACGGCGGCCAGTTCAAGATCGTCAGCGTCAAAAAGCGCGGCTCGGGCATACTCTCCACCCTCGTGGAGGCCAACGGCCTAATGATCATCCCCGCCGCCAGCGAGGGCGTCGAGCCCGGCGGCGAAGTAAAGGTGCAACTCTACGACTACGAGCTAATCGAAGGGGCCGATCCGGGATGGTAGGGGTTGGTCTGGCCGGTGGCAGGAGACGGTGAACTAAAATGCAGCGCTACCTTCGCGCCACGGAGCTGGGTGAGCTGGAGGAGTTAAGCGAGCCAGCCAAGGCAGACAGCCGGGCCTACGACGGCGTCGCCTTCGGCGCAGAGTTCTGCCATCGACGGTTGCCCGCACTGACGGAAGTGGCCGAGGCGCGCGAGAGGTGCAGGGGGCTGGGGGTCGAGTTCGCCCTCGTGCTGCCGCTCACCCGCGAAGCTGTTTTTGACGAAGTTTGGGGGTGGTTGGTTGACGCCATCCGGCCCGGTGAAGAGTGGATCTCCAACGACTTGGGGCTCCTCTATCGCGCTGCCGCCGAGGGGCTCGGCAACCCTGCCACCGCCGGAAGACTGCTCAGTCGCCAGCGGCGCGGCCCAAGAGTTCGCGCCATGATCGGGGAGGGGCCGGACGATTCTATCACCGCATATGCCCTTCGCGGGTCGATGTGGGACGATCCGGCGTCTGCCGCCATGATCGAACGG
>CAXMSR010000204.1:0-3372 GCA_964195725.1 uncultured Kiloniellaceae bacterium
GAGAAGATGTACGTCACCGATATAGCCGTAGACCCGAATGACGACAACCACCTGGCTGTCGCCTCGAAGGCGCATGGCCTTTGGGAGTCCAACGACAGGGGCATAACGTGGAAGCAGCTCCGCCTGGGTAGATACCACCTGGCCAGCGCCGTCTCGATCGGTTACGATTCGGCGGTAGTCGCCTACTTTACCAACGAAGGGTTCGTTGTCGCCCGAAACGGCAGGGCAAGCCGCCCGATCCCCATCGGTTATAAAAGCGTTAACGCCATAGTGCCCAAAGCCTCGTCGGGCTGGTACGCCGCTCTGGACGACGATGGCGTAGTAGAGCTGGATGTCAAAGGGGCGGTGATGGCCGGCAGGCGCAACTCCGGCATGGACGCCACCTCCATCTATTCGCTTGTCGAGGGCCAAGAGGCGGATTCTCTCTGGTGCGGCGATGGCAACGGAGCCTACTACTCTTCAGACGCCGGGCGCACCTGGGTACGTCGCGACAAGGGCTTGATAGTGGGGGCGGTAAACGGATTGTTATGGAGCGGCCCCAAGCTCTATGCCGGTATCGGCGGGCAGGGGATGTTCTACTGGAACCCCGAGGGCGAGCGCTGGGAAGATCGCGGGCAGGGGATGGGCACCGCCAATACCGTATACTCCATGTTCATTACCACTGAAGGGCGACTTTTTGCCGGGACCGAGGGTGGCGTGCTCTGGACCGAAGACGGCGGCAAGAGGTGGGCGAGGCCCTCGGTCAGCCTTCCCTATTCCACCTTCTGGTCGCTTGCTCTTGACCCGGAGAGCCCGAAGCGTCTCTGGGCGGCTTCGGGGGCGGGGCTCTACCTGAGTGTTGACGGGGGCGACTCGTGGACGCTGGAGCGTGAGGGGAAATTTCTAGAGGTGCAGTTCGACGGAGATATTCTCTGGCTGCGCGGCGCAACCGGGCTTGTGGGGCTTAACGGCAACGGAGAGGTTACTATTACCCACGAGCTGGAGGGCGAGAAGATAAAGAGCTTTTTCCCCCTGAAAGAGGGTGTCCTGCTGGGGACTGTCAAAGGGCTGTGGATGAGCGACGCGAGCGGAGCCAAGAGGTTGTGGGAGGGCGCGCCGGTGTTGACGATGCTCCTTGACGACGACGGGCTGCTCCATGTCGGCACCGACGGCAAGGGGGTCAAGACCTTCAAGACGCGCTGACATTGCACTGCGACGGGCTGCGGCGCGCACTTTAGCTCTTTTGCCCGGCCCTGTGCTTTAGATGTCGGCAACGATTTGCAAAGGGGTTGAATTTTAAGTATCCTGTTTGCAGCACTGGAGGCGGGGTTTTCAAGCTCTGGCTTTTCCGGCTTTGAACTTTAATGCAACAGAAGAATGTGGGAGGAGATTGCAATGAAGAAAACGACTTACGTCAAACCCAAAGTGGTGGGGACGTCCAGCGTCCACCCCTGCTAACAGCTTTAAACCAGTTTAAATCAGCGAGAGGGGCCGAGAGATCGGCCCCTTTTTCTATTTTACAACCAAACCGGAGGAAAGGCGTCTGTCTTTGAGCGTAGACGATTTTCAGAAAAACGGGCCCATCGGCGTCGTGCAGGTGCTGTGCGGAGGCTTTCTCATAAGCTTCTCGTCGATCTTCGTGCGCCTTGCCCACGTTGGCCCCACCACGGCCGGATTCTACCGCATGCTCTTTGGCGGGGTCTGCCTCGTGGTATTGGCGGCGAGGGAGCGCAACGGCTTCAAGGCGTTCTCGTCAACGCTCAAGTGGACGCTTTTGGGCGCGCTCTTCTTTACAGCCGACCTTTCTTTCTGGCACAAATCCATTCACTACATAGGCCCGGGGCTGGCTACGATCATAGCCAACTTTCAGGTCTTTTTCCTCGCCGCCATCGGGGTATTCATTCTGCGCGAGAGGGGAGGGGGACGCCTCGCGTTCTCCATCGCGTTGGCGGCGCTGGGGCTCTTCTTGCTGGTGGGCCGCGACTGGAACTCCTTGGGCGAGCAGTACCGGACAGGCGTAGTGTTGGGGCTTGGGGCCGCGCTGGCCTATACCGGCTACATCCTGACTTTAAAGCGGGTGCAGCGCTTTGGCTCGGCGATTCCCATGTTGGCGGCCATCACGGTGATAACCACGCTATTCTTGGGGATGGAAGTCCTGCGGGCGGGCGAGAGCTTTGTCATCCCCGATCTTCAGAGCTGGACGGCGCTCGTAAGCTACGGAGTCTTATGTCAGGCGCTGGGGTGGATACTGATAAGCCGGGGGTTGGTCAAGGTAGACGCTTCAAAGGTAGGGCTTTTGCTGCTGGTGCAGCCGACGCTGGCTTTTGTGTGGGATATGCTCTTTTTCAGCCGCCCCACCACCGGGCTCGACATCGTTGGAGCTTCGCTGGCGCTGGTGGCGATCTATCTGGGCAACACCAGAGGCAGAACATTATTCAAAGCGACACGTAAAGCGGCGCGCAAGACGGGCTAGGACTTCGCCCGTTTGGAGTGGCCCAGCGTTAGGGCCGCCAGCGCACCAAAGAGCATTGCTACGCCAACGATGGAGATCGTGCCGAGCTTTTCGCCCAGAACTACCACCCCCAACACAAAGGCAGTCAGCGGTTCGGCCAACGCCAGGGTTACGGCGGTGGGGGCGGTCACGCTGCGAAGCCCGTTGCCGTAGAGGATGTAGGCCCCGCCGGTTATCACCACTCCCAGATAGAGCGCCACCGCCATCCCCGTCGCGCTGGCGGTTATCCAGGCGGTGTCGCCCATGATCAACACCGGGATCGCTACGAGCGCCCCTACGGCGTAGGAGCCGCCGACAGCGGCGTCGGCGTCGTGGTTGCGTATCAGCACGCTGAGTAGAACGGTGAAGGTGGCGTAGGCCACCCCCGCCACCAGCGCGAAGAGCACCCCGGTGGTGTTGACGTAGAGCGTGCCCCCCTGGGAGATGAGGATCGTCGCCCCCCCAACCGCCAGAAGGGTGCATAGATACCAGTTTTTCAGCGGCTTCTCTTTTTGCATGAGGAAGGAGAGGAGCCCGGCCACCGCCGGAGCGATCCCCACGCTGATGATCGAGGCCAGCCCCACTCCGGTGAGCGTTGCCGCTTTGAAAAAGCTCAAGTGGTAGCCAAACGCGAAGAGGCCGGTGAGGATCGTCGTCACCGGCGGCAGATTAATAATCTGTGCGCCCTTGCCACACGAGAGCGCGAAGGCGATGAGGGTCAGCGCGCCGATACCTTGGCGAAGGGCCGCCACCACCATCGGCGTGGCCCCCTCGGGTGCCAGCGCCTGGGTGGTGCCGCTCGTGCCCCATAGCACCGCCGCTCCGATAATCATGAAAGCCCCGGCCATGAAGTTGGCGGGGCTTTTAGTGTCGTTCATGCGAAAGCTCTCCGTTCGCAGCTA
>CAXMSR010000205.1:0-3358 GCA_964195725.1 uncultured Kiloniellaceae bacterium
CTTCGGCGATCGCCGCCGCCCTGGGCGCGCTGCCCCCCGCGCACCGCGCTAATTCAACGTGCCGCGCCGTGCGCATAAAAGACACCTCGAACCTCGTCGATCTCCAGCTGTCGCAAGCGCTTTTAAAAGAGCTGCCCCCGAAGCTCAGGGCGCTGGCCCGGCCTTGTCCATAACTTATGCGGAAAAGATGTGGATAGCGCTGTGGATAACCGGCCTCTCTCCGAGCCTGTCGTCAGGCGACCCGGATTGCACTTTTTTTGTGCACTCGTAAGTTACCGCTTTCCTTTGGGTTTTTTAGTTCCCCTTTTATTCCAAGTACTTGCACCACCCTCTTTTGCAGCCTCCATCGCCTCCCGACCATCCGGATGTCCTAGGTATTCCTCATAAAAGTCGCGTTTGAACTGGATAAAACGGTCTTCCAGTATAGCCTGGCGCGCGCGCGCTGTAAGCGTCATGTAAAAGTGGATGTTGTGGATCGTCCCCAGGGTCTTTCCGAGCTGTTCGTCCACGGTGAAGAGGTGGTGCAGGTAAGCGCGAGAAAAATTGGCGCAGGTGGGGCACTCGCAGCTGGTGTCGATGGGGTAGCGGTCTTTGCGGTAGTTCTTTTTGTGTATCCTCAATTTTCCGGTGCGCGTGAAAAAGACTCCAGCGCGTCCGAAACGGCTGGGGATGATGCAGTCGAAGATGTCCATGCCGCGCTCGATCGCTGCCAGGATATCGTCGGGGCGGCCCACCCCCATGAGGTAGCGTACCTTGTCTTCGGGCAGGTAGGGCTCCGAGCACTCGACGGCGAGCTTCATCAGCGAGTGGCCCTCGCCCACGCTCACGCCGCCAACGGCGTAGCCGGGGAAATCCATCTCCACCAGCTTCTCGGTGCAGTGTTTGCGCAGATCGGGGTAGATCGAGCCCTGCACGATGCCAAAGAGCGCCTGATCATTGGGGCGCTTGTGCGCGTCGATCGAACGCTTTGCCCAGCGAAGCGTGCGCTCTACCGACTGGGCGGCGTAGTCGTGCTCGGCCGGATAGGGGATGCATTCGTCAAAGGCCATGATGATGTCGGCACCCAGCTCGTTTTGCGCCTTCATCGACTCTTCCGGCCCCATGAAGACCTGCTTGCCCTCTTTTTCGAAGGCGAAGCGAACGCCCTCCTCCGTTATCACGCGGCCCGGCAGGCTAAAGACCTGAAAGCCGCCGGAGTCGGTGAGGATCGGCCCCTCCCACGCCATAAAGTCGTGGAGCCCCCCCACGCGGGCGACTACCGCCGAGCCCGGCTGCAAGAAGAGGTGGTAGGTGTTCGCCAACACTATCTTGGCCCCCGCCTCTTTGACCAACTTCGGGTGGGTGGCCTTTATCGCCGCCTGGGTGCCCACCGGCATAAAAAGCGGCGTTTGCACCTCGCCCCTGTCGGTGGTGAGTGTGCCCGCCCTGGCGCGTCCGTCTTTGTGTTCCAGCTTATATGTTACCGGCATCTTTAGTCTTCCTTTTCCCCGCGACCCAACTTGGCGTGTAGGGTGTTTCTGTTTATCCCCAGAAGTTCGGCGGCTTTTAGCCTTACGCCGCCAGCTTTTTCAAGGGCCATCTCTATCAAACTGGTCTCGACTCTCTCGATGAGCGCCCGGTGTACTCCCTGCCGGGGAGGCTCGGCAAATAGCGGCTCGGCAGCATGGACGACGGCGCTCTCCAGCTCGGAGGGCGTCGTTCGCACTGCGGGAGCACCGCGAAGCTCTGCCGGGAGCTCTTCGCTGCCCACCACCTCGTCCTGGGCCATCACCACCGCGCGCTCCAACAGGTTTTCCAGTTCGCGCACGTTGCCCGGCCAGCTGTAGGCGGCCATCACCGCCATCGCCGCCCGCGAGAACCCCCTCACCTTCTTTTCGTTCTCCTCGCAAAACTTGCGCAGAAAATGGTCTGCCAAGAGCGGCATGTCGTTTATCCGCTCGCGAAGCGGCGGCAGGTGGATGGGCACGACGTTTAATCTGTAGTAGAGGTCTTCGCGAAAGTTGCCCGCGCGCACTTCGGCGGCCAGATCGCGGTTGGTGGCGGCCACCAGCCGCACGTCTACGGGGATCGTCTCGGTGCCGCCGAGCCGCTCCAGCTTTCGCTCTTGCAACACCCGCAGGAGCTTGACCTGGACATTTAACGATATCTCGCCCACCTCGTCGAGAAAGAGGGTGCCGCCGTCCGCACGCTCGAAGCGCCCCTTGTGCCGTCTGGTCGCCCCGGTGAACGCGCCGCGCTCGTGACCAAAGAGCGCGTCTTCCAACATCGTCTCGGGCAGGCTCGCGCAGCTGACCCCGATGAAGGGGCCTTCGGATACCCGCGAGTTGACGTGGATAGCCTTGGCCACGAGCTCTTTGCCGGTGCCGCTCTCGCCGGTGATGAGCACGGTGGCTTTGGCCTTGGCCACCAGCATTATCTGTTCAAAGACCGCGCGCATGGGGTTGGACGCCCCCACCAGGTTCTCCAGGCGGTACTGGCCCTTGAGCGCGCGCTTCAGATGGAGGTTCTCGTCGGCCAGGCGCGCCTTCTCGCTCTCGACCATGCGTTGGATGCGCACCGCCTGGGCGATGTAGCCCGCTACTATAGTAAGGAGCCTTACGTCCTCGTCCAGATCCGAGACGCCGTCCCACAGCCTGTCGACCGAGAGAGCGCCCACCGTCTCGTCGCCCACCATCACCGGCACGCAGATAAAACTTATCTGCGCGCGCGACAGATCGCCACGCGAGCGCGTGCGATTTAAAAAGAGCGGGTCGCTGCCGATGTTGGGCACTACCATAGGCTCGCCGGTGCTCATAACGCGCCCCACCACCCCTTCGCCAGCGCGATAACGTCCGCGCCGTATCTCCTCTTCGCTCAACCCGTGGGCGGCCTCGATCCCCGCGCTGTCCGAATCGGGGTCGCGCAGCACCAGCATCCCGCGCTCGACCCCCAGGCGCTCGGCCAGCACCTTTAGCGTATCGCTAACCACCAGATGAAGATCGAGCGACGACGTAGCCGCCCGGCTGATGTCGTAGAGTGCGGTGATCGCGTCAATTTCGCTTGTTTGCCTGCTACCGCTCAAAGTTAATCCTCGATCTCCGGGTACAATCGGGTAAAATCTATCAACATTTAGAGTATAGGTGGCGCAAGCAGCCCGGTCAACGCAGCTGGAGCTTGACGCAAGTGAGCTTGTAAGGATATTATCGCGGCTCTCCAACTGAACCAATCTTCATACACTGAGAGCTATATGTTAAGCATACGAAACATACACACTTACTATGGAAATATCCACGCCTTAAAGGGCGTAACCATTGAAGTGGAAGAGGGCGAGATCATCACCCTGATCGGCGCAAACGGCGCAGGCAAAACTACCACGCTG
>CAXMSR010000206.1:0-3351 GCA_964195725.1 uncultured Kiloniellaceae bacterium
CAGCCCTGCCAACAACGCCGGCGCAACCTCTGTCGGGGCAGTGGACATCAACTTCGATTTGTCCACGTCCAGCTCCGTAGGCCCCAACAGCTGCGACGACATGACGATCTTCCCCACAATGGTCGCCCCCGGCATCGGCGTGCTCACTACCGACAAGACCTCCGGCGGCATCTACCCTGACTCCTACGCAACCCGCGACGGCACCTCGTTTGCCGCGCCTCACGTCTCAGGGGCTTACGCCCTCCTGATGGCCGCTTTTCCCGAGGCGACACTGGAAGAGGTGGAATACGCCCTCGCGCTGAGCGCTCGGAGCGCTCTGGACCTGGGCATCGGCGGCGATGGCGTCGGCTACGGCAAGGGGCTCCTAGATGTCGAAGGAGCCTTCAACTTGCTGGTACCTCTGGATTGTGTGGATGACGATCCGGGTTATGATCTGGATGGCGATGGCGTCTTTAGCATTCTGGTGGACTGCGGCACACCGGACGACTGCGGTCCGGAAAACGACACAGTTTACCCCGGCGCAGTGGAAGATTGTCTCGACGGGTTGGACAATGACTGCAATGGCCTGATCGACGTGGACGACGACGCCTGCCCCACTCCGCCACCACCGCCGTCAGGAGGCGGAGGCGGCGGCTGTTTCCTCGATCTCGTTAAGTAACGACCTTCCCCCATCGCTTTGAAGCTTCCGATCCAACGCTCTCTTAGCCACAGAAGCCACAATGGATGCGTAAAAGCGCTGTCTAGCCATGACAGGGCACACAGGTGCGTGACGAGCGCGGGTTACCGTGACAGCGAAAACACCCTGTGGGGTCGATCCGTGCGTCTATGCGGTGGCGAGAGAGGTAATCACCACGGTGCGGCAAATCCCTGTAGGTGTCGCTCTGGCGCCCAATCGAGGGCTTTAGCTCCTGATTGGGTGCATGGCAACCGCTGCAGAAGTTGGCTTCGTGACACATCTTGCAAATGCGCTCTCGCCCATAGGAGCCGAGCCGATGTTTCCTGTTCCATTCCCCCACATGATCGAAGGTGGAAAAAGAGAGCGCCCCCGGCTTATCGTGGCAGCTGCTACAGACTGCCAACCCCTTACCCAGTTGCTCCGGGTGTTTTTGGGGCAATTGTTCGATGGGGGCCATGCTACAGGCGATCGTCATAAAAAGCGCCGTCACCCCAAGCGCGGCAATCTTCCATGAAAAAATCTTGTGGGTTCCATTGCGTCTCATCATATCCCTCGGCCTAATGATCATTTGTCATACTCCCACGCTATCGTGAGCAGTCCCCGCACGTCCTCGTCGAAGTAGGGGTCCGACGAGTAGTCTGCCGACAGCTTAGCCGATAATCCCCAAAAAATATCGTCCACACCCGCGCCCAGAGAGGCGAACAGGGACGTATCTTCACCCAGAATCGGCTCGTCGTAATCGGCGAGCAGGAACTCGCCGCTGATAAAACCCAACTTTATTTTATCGTAGGCGTAAGCGCGAAAAAGAGTGTAGCGGTTATCAGCCGAGTCGCCCTCCATCCGCCCCACCTCCAGGCCGATGTCGAGGCCCGGAAGAGGTTTCCCGGTGACAATGGCGCTATAATAATTGGCGGATTCGTTGGAGATGTCGTAGCTGTAGTCGCGCCCCTTGAACTCAAGCTTGAAGGTGTCGGAGTAATAAGCTCCGAGGGTCGCGCCGTAGACGGTTAACACATCAGCCGATTCGGTGAGGTTGTGAAAGGGCGCGCCGGTGTTTTTGCCGGTCTCGAAGAAGCCCTCGTAATCGAACTTCTGGTAAAAAGGCTCAAAGCGCAGGGGCCCCAGAAAGAGCTGGGCGAAGATATAGTGCTCCGACCATGTGCCCACATTGTGGTTGTAGACCGAGGTTCCCTGAACAAAGAAATTAATGGGCGGCGTGAGCACGAAGTCGACCCCGGTGGAGGCCTCCTCGACCTCCCCGTCATTGACCAAGTGCTTAACGGAGAGCCCCACGTCGTAGAGCGCGCCCATGGAGTGAGACAACCGGCCACCAGTGATCAAGTCGCCGGTGCGGCCGTTGATCTTCTCAAGGGAATAGGGCTGCCCTGCATAGGCCGATGCCGCAAAAAAAGCGTTGAAGTTCACCAGCACACGGGCACCGTCCAGGGTGTCGTTAGTTATGCCCTCCAGCACATGCATCCTGCCCAGACGGGCGATGAAGGCGGAGTTAGGGCTTGCGTATTGCGCATACGCATACATAAGCTCGCCCCTTGTTTCATCGTCCCTGAAGTACTCTTCAGAGGTACCGTGACGCCCCCAACCGTAGAGGTGCAGCGACAGATCTGCACCCTCCTCTGCTTCGGTCTCGATCCCCAAAAATTCGTAGATCGGCACGATGGCGGTGTCGGTGTCAGTCGCGGTATCACGCTCGAAGTATCGGATCATCGTCTCCGATTCGATATGGACACGCGCCACCGCCGCCTGGGCCATGAGCACTACAGGAAGGCCGATAACAAGCGGCCATAGATAACGATTGAACCTGGTCATATGCGGCCTCCGCTAGAGCCTGCGTTCACTGGCCTGCACTGAACCACGACTCTGCAAAGATTGTAAAACAACATACGTCTCCTTCGTATATCCTTGAATACCACCCCGGCGCTTAACCTCGCCGGGAGCCCGGGCCATTTACCTGCGGCCCTTTTGCCCGTTTCCCCCGCTACCAGCTAAAGTCCTCGTGGTTCTTGGAGTCAGTGCCGATGTGGCACACTCCACTACATCGACCCGATGAATTACGCGACAGGTTGTCTGACGGGTTGATGAAATCAAACAAGACATCGGCGGGCGGCCCTACCGGCTCGGGCCGATAGTGCTCCAGCGTTCCGGTACCAAAGCCGGAGTGACATACTGAACAACTCACATCACTGTGCTTTGAGTGTCTATTGTTGCGGTTGGGATAGCTCGACCCCGAAGGCGGAGTCCCATGGCACGAATTGCAGGTGCCCAGCACATAGTTGGGCGCACTTGTCGTATGGCAGGACTGGCATGAAGGTGGCTCGCCACCGCCTGCGGTAGTGAGCGTGTGACACCCTGTGACCAAGCAATCGGGCGAATCGTTGATCGCCGACGTGGCGTGGTTGGCGGGCAGCAGCCAGGCGTCTCCCACCTCGTGGGGGGCGCCCAACGTGCCATGCACCCACTGCTTCGTATTACCAGGATGGCAAGCAGTTAGCGAAGCCGAAGTGGTACACGTGGGCTGATCCCCAAAGGGGTCGTAACCGATGTCAGCTAGTATGGTGGCCAAGGGGTCGCCCTCGAACTCCGGGGTCGCGAGTGCCGTAAAATGATCCGCTGAAAGGGCCGCCGGATAGTGGCAGGCCGAGCACGAGGGGAAGAAC
>CAXMSR010000207.1:0-3347 GCA_964195725.1 uncultured Kiloniellaceae bacterium
CCATAAAGGTGTAGTGTAGGTTTTCGTTGTGCCGTAGAGGGGAATTCCGTTTTGGCACGGGGGTACCGATAAATCAATCCTACATAAGGGAGTGGCTACGGTGCCTCTCCCTTATTTGTTTTTGACATTATAATTACGTAACAGTTTCACAGCAATTGGGTGGATACGTTCCAGCGTCAACGGTCGCAAGATCCGATCTGGTTCTAGCACCATCGCAGTTGCATTACCAAGGACCAGTGAAGGTCCCACCAGCAGGAGGCCAGACCAATGGCAAAAGGAACAGTGAAGTGGTTTAACGATCAAAAGGGCTTCGGCTTCATCACCCAGGACGACGGCGGCGCCGACGTATTCGTGCATTTCAGCGCGATCACGGGTGACGGCTTCAAAACTCTGGCTGAAGGCCAGGCTGTAGAGTTCGATGTTGCCCAGGGCCCCAAGGGCGCTCAGGCCAGCAACGTTATCGCCCTTTAAGCGATACTGATCCAAAAAGGGCGGGCCTTTTGGCCCGCCCTTTTTTTTGGCTCCACATACTCTCCGCTACATCCGCGACGCTTTTTCACCGCGTCACTTTTAACGAGACACTTGTCCCTTCATTAGCACCAATCATTTGCCCGTTACAGCGGCGAGGTGCTTGTACTCATATTCACGTTAGGAATTACATTGGATTTTGAATCATTACAGCTGCACCCCAAGATAGCGGCTGCAGTCAAGGGGCTGGGGTTTACCACTCCGACGCCCATACAGGAACAAGCGATCCCGGCCCTCATCGAAGGGCGCGACCTGCTGGGTCTGGCCCAGACGGGGACGGGAAAAACCGCAGCCTTTGCGCTGCCCATCCTTCAGCGGTTGCTAAAAGGCAGGCGCGGCGTGGTGCGCGCGCTCATCGTCGCCCCTACGCGCGAGCTGGCAGAGCAAATCTGTGATTCGTTCTATGCGCTGGGTAAAAAGACGGGCCTTCGGGCCATCACCGTCTACGGCGGCGTCGGCATCACCCCGCAGATTGAGAAGCTTCGCCGTGGCCCCGAGATAGTCGTGGCCTGCCCCGGCAGGCTGCTCGACCACCTTGGGCGCGGCACCATAAACCTCTCGAAGGTCGAGGCGCTGGTGCTCGACGAGGCGGACAGGATGTTTGACATGGGCTTTATGCCCGAAGTGCGAAAGATCGTCAAATACCTGCCCAAAAAGCGCCAGTCGATGCTTTTCTCCGCGACTATGCCGGGTGACGTTCGCCACCTGGTGGCCGAGGTGCTGACCGATCCCGTGAATGTGCAGATCGCCCAGATCTCGCCTGCCGAGACGGTGGCCCACGCGCTCTACCCCGTGACCGACAAGAGGAAGGCCGACATCCTGCTTGAGCTCTTGAGTAACACTGACACCGACTCGGTGCTCGTCTTCACCCGCACCAAGCACCGCGCCGAGCGGTTGTCTCAAAAGCTCTCCAAGCGCGGATATAAAGCCGCTTCGCTCCAGGGCAACCTCTCGCAGGCGAGGCGTAACGCCGCGCTGAGCGGGTTTCGCGACGGCACCCACCAGATACTGGTGGCGACCGACATCGCCGCGCGCGGCATCGACGTCTCCAGCATTTCGCACGTAATAAACTACGATATGCCCGACACCGTGGATTCCTATATTCACCGCATCGGACGCACGGGCCGCGCTGCCAAGACGGGCGACGCCTACACCCTGGTGACCAACATGGACTCGGAGCTGGTGCGCGACATCGAGAAGGTTCTGGGGACGCGGATAGAGCGCCGCATCCTCGATGATTTCGACTACGGCGTTCCCGAACTCAACCGCAGCCAGAACCGTGCGCGCAAATTCCACCAGAAGCGCATGGAGGACAAGACGCGAAGCGGAGGCGAGAAGTCCGCAGGCCGTTCTGGCAACCGCTCTGGCAGCCGCTCGGACAATGAGCGCGGCGAAGCCCGCTCCAAGTCTGCTTCCACCGGTGGAGCGCCCAAAAAACAGAGCGTGCGTAAATCCGGCAAGCCCGGAACCCATCCCAATCAGCCCGGGCCTGTAAAACACCGCAAACCTCGCTTCGCGAAAGCGGCGAACAACTAGGCGGCAGACGAGAGCGTAGCGATGGCCAAACCCTGGACCACTCTGGACAGCGTAGCCACCGATGACGGTGTGCTTGAGCTGCGAAAGCGCGACGAGCACGACTATCTCATCCTGGTGGACGGGCGCGTGTTGATGAACAGCGTCGCCAACCGCTCGGAGCTGGCGCTGGGCAAGATCGCCTGTCGCAACCTCAAGGACAAACGCGGCGCAAGGGTGGTGGTGGGTGGCCTGGGGATGGGCTACACGCTGCGCGCCGTGTTGGATTCGCTGGCCGACGATGCCAGGGTGACTGTGGCCGAGCTAAACCCTGTGGTGCTCGGTTGGTGTGAAGGGTCGATCGCGCACCTCACCGCAGGAGCCGCCAACGACCCCAGAGCCACTGTCGAGATAATCAACGTCGCCAAGCTCATTGCCCGTCTGGCTGCCGAGGAGCGCGGAGCGGTGGACGCGATAGTGCTCGATCTCTACCTCGGGCCCAACGCCGACTGCGACGCAGTGAATCATCCGCTCTACGGCTCCATCGCCATCAGGAACGCCTTTGACGCGCTCGCTCCCGGTGCTGTCTTGGCGGTGTGGGGCGAATCCTTTGATCCGGGTTATGACAAGAGGCTAAGGCGTGCGGGGTTTGCCGTGTCCAACGAGCGCCCAGGAAAGGGCGGGCTGCGGCACATCGTCTATCTGGCGACCAAGCGGGCCGATGGCAAAAAAGTCGGCAGCGGCAGCACAGACGACACCAAGGCAGGCGGCGGCAGCACAGGCGGCGGCAAGACAAGCAGCACGCCTAAAGACCGGTTCAGCCGAAAATCCGCCACGCGATCCAGGCCAGCTCGACGCACAAAAGCACACTGAGCAGGTAGTCTGACTTTTCCCAGCGCGGCACGGAGGGCTCGTTCGCGTGGTTGAACTGCACCTCGATATATTTCCCCAAAGCCTCTGCGAAGGGGGCGTAGCCGCCGTTTAATTCCCCGTACATTAAAATTCCGCGCCCGTCGTCGGAAGCCACCAGCGCTTTCTTTGAGGAATTGGGCTCGCTTGACTTTGGCAGTTGTGCGAGGTGGGCTATCCCCATCGGATCGCGCAGAATGAAGCGCGGCGAGAACCCCTCTACGGCGTAACGCATCCTGCCCGGCCCCCGGCCCTTACCATGCGCCACAGCTGGTGTTTCATGCTTCCAGCGGGCGATGGTTATCTTTTCAATCGCCGAATAGGGCAGGTGAACCCGCTTTCGCAAGCCCGGCGGCCCCCACGCCAACCCGAGGCCTTCGGCGTCTACATCGGCAACG
>CAXMSR010000208.1:0-3345 GCA_964195725.1 uncultured Kiloniellaceae bacterium
GAAGGGTTGCCGACGAGGTCGTCAAAAAGAGCGGGATCGCGCTTACCTGGGTAGCTTCGCCCGCCGGGCGGGGCGCGCAGCTAAACGCCGGGGCCAAAAGTGCCCGCGCCGAAGAGCTATTGTTCCTCCACGCCGACACTAGACTGGGCGAGCAAGATGGTTTGCCAAATACTGTGCCCGGCGCTTCGCCAAGTCTTTCGCCGAACTTTCTGGCGGATGCCTTTGCAAAGATGCGCTCGGAGAGGGCGGCGCGCGCCTCGCAGCGGGTGGCGGGGCACTTCGGCCTGAGCTTTGCCGGGGTAGAGGGTGGCGGCTATTATTACTACGAGGCCAAGTCCAGGCTCAACCGCCCCGGCTCGGTAAATGGCGACCAGGGCATGTGGTTGGCGCGCGAATATTTTTATGAGCTGGGCGGCTTTGACGAATCGCTGCCGATAATGGAGGACGCGAGGCTGGCGCTAGCGGTGGGCCGCACCGGGCGGTGGGTCAACCTGCCGGGGGTGCTCACCACTAGCGCCCGGCGCTTTGAGACTGAAGGGCTGGCGGCGCGTCAGGTGCTCAACTCGTTTCTGCGCTGCTTTGACGCGATCGGCTTTCACCAGTTCTTTTACCGCGCACGCGCCGCCTATCGCCAGCAGGGCGAGAACCGGCCTCTGGAGCTGCGGCCCTTTCTCAAGCTAGCACACGAGCTGGCGCTTCGGCGCGGCTGGCCGGGGTATCTGGGTTGGTGGTATAAAACCGGCCGCTACGTGCGCGGCAACGCTTGGCAGTTGGTCTTTGCCCTTGAGTGCGGTATAAATCGTCGGCGGGGTTTTACGCCGGGCGCGCACGCACCTAAATTTAGCGAAAGGTTCGAGCGCGTCTTCAATTTTTTAACGGACAACCCCGTGGGCAACGCGCTGGCGGGGGGGTTGACCCACGCCGTGTTTCACGGCCTATGGGCGGTGCTGGAGTACCGCCACCAGAAAATACATTGAGGAGCAACGATAAAGTGACTGCACCATCGACAAAAGGACGCGCCCATATCCTGACAGGGTTTAATAAACTGCTGGAGGTTCCCTTCAAAGGCGATGCCTACTGCACCCCGGAGGAGCGGAGTCGCTCGCTTTTGGGCAAACTGTGCCCGAGCGCCTACTTCTACGCGAGGGGGATAACGGGCACCGTGCGGCGTGCCGCCAAGATGTCGCGAAGGGGTGTCTATGACGTGGAGGCGTGGGTCCAGAGTTCGCTGGAGGTGGTGGACGCCATGGAGGCGGCGGGGGGCAACTTCGAGATCACCGGCATGGACAACATCGACGCTCTAGAGGCCCCGGTGGTCTTCGTGGGTAACCACATGAGCACCTTGGAGACCTTTGTGCTGCCTGCGATCATCCAGTCCAAAAGGCCCGTCACCTTTGTGGTGAAAGAATCCTTGATGAGCTACCCATGGTTCGGCGACGTGCTGCGCCCGCGCGACCCCATCGTGGTGGGCCGCACCAACCCGCGCGAAGACCTGATGGAGGTGATGGGCAAGGGCAAAAAGCTCTTGGCCGAAGGCACCTCGATCATCATCTTTCCCCAGACCACCCGCACCGACGAGTTCGACACCACCAAGTTCAACACCATAGGGGCCAAGCTGGCCGCCCGCGCCGGGGTCGCCGTCGTCCCGGTTGCACTTCAGACCAAGGCCTGGGGCACCGGCAAGAGACTAAAAGACTTCGGCCCCATCCGCCCCTACATCCCCATCCGTATCGCCTTTGGCGAAGCGATACCCCCCGAGGGCAAAGGCGACGAGGCGCACCGCAAAACCATCGAGTTCATTAAAGGCAAAATGGAAGAGTGGAGCAAGAGGTAGCGCAAGCAGTAGCGGCGCTGGATCAGCCCTTAAAACTGGTAAACCGCCGCCGCCAGCCTACCCAGAAGACGGCACTCCCCATCAGGAGCGCCACCCCCACCGCACCGAGAATGGCCGAGGTGAACCATGCGGGCAGCCCCGCCATGCGCAGCGCACGGCCCAGCAGGATCATCGCCCCGACAAAGAGCCAGGACTTTATAGAGATGAAGCCGCCGAGGCACTTGCCGTCGCCACGGTGGATGATGCGCGCCGCGCTCTTTTTTGCGCTGGGACGAAGAAGCTTGAGCCCCTTGACCACCCCCACCGCCAGCGCCGTCAAAGCAGTCGCGCTCGCGACCGCAGGTGTTAGCGTCCGGGTGTAGCCATAGGCGCGAACAAGCATAAACGTCCCCACAGTGGTCCACATCAGCGCCGCCATCAACAGATGCGCGTGGGCGGGCGCGGCGGGCTTGATCTTCTCGACCAGCTTTTTATTCTTGCGAGTGTCTATCGGTCTTCTCCTCTGCCCGGCGCAGGCATCGCGACAATGTAGCACGTCTGCCCGCGCCGACCCAAACGCGCTCTTTACCATTGCCGACCCCCATGCTACAAATATCCACAGCGCACCGAAGTTTACCGAAAAACACAACCCCTTGGAGAGCCACCTTGGACATCTTCGACAGATACCGCAGCGAAACCCCCGCGTCGGCGCAGCTAAACGACCGGGCAAAGAAGCTCTTTCCGGGCGGCGTGTGCCACAACATGCGAAACTACGCTCCCTACCCCTTCTACCCCACTGCGGCCAAGGGCGCGCGGGTGCGCGACGCCGACGGACGCGAACTGATCGATCTGTGGATGGGGCACTACTCGATGATCCTTGGCCACGGCTTGAGCGAGGTGCGCGAAGCAGCGTGCGAGGCGATGGAGAGCGGCTGGCACTGGGGGATGCCCGCCACGGCGCAGATAGCGCTGGGCGAAGAGCTCCAGCGCGCGATCCCCACCCTTGAGAAGATGCGCTTTTGCTGTAGCGGCACCGAGGCCACCATGTACGCCGTGCGGGTGGCGCGCGCACGCACCGGGAGACCCTGGGTGCTAAAGGCCGCAGGCGGCTGGCACGGGGCCTCTTCCGATCTCTCCTTTGGCGTCAAGCCACCCTTTAAAGGGGCCGAGGGGCCGGGGCTCTTAAAACCCGACACCCAGTGTGTAGACCAGCTCTGCTTTAACGACATCGAGGCCAGCGTCAACGCCATCGATCGGTACGGCGAGGGGCTGGCGGCGGTTATCGTCGAGCCGATGATCGGTGCCGGGGGCTTTATTCCCGCGCTGCCCGGCTACCTGAAGGCGCTTCGCGAGGCGTGCGATCGAAACGGGGCGCTCCTCATCTTCGACGAGATAATCACCGCCTTTCGCTTCCGCTACGGCACCCTGGCCGATAAGTACGGCGTGAAGCCTGATCTGACCACCCTGGGCAAGATAATCGGCGGCGGCTTCCCCATCGGCATCTACGGCGGCTCGCAAGAGGTGAGGGCGGT
>CAXMSR010000209.1:0-3334 GCA_964195725.1 uncultured Kiloniellaceae bacterium
CTGATAACAGATAAAAAACAAAGCCCACCTTCTAACGGGTGGGCTTCACATCATATTGACTCAAAAAACAAAAAAAGCCCGCCTTCTTTGGCGGGCCTCCACATATCCAAAAAAGGGCGAAGCCCCCTAAATCAGCCCCTCCAGTGCCACCGCCAACTGATCCGGGCAACTGGTTCCGTTGCGGCACTCAATTCCGCGCAACCTCTTCACTACCTCGTCCGCGCGCATGCCCACAAGAAGCGCCGCCATCCCCTGCGCGTTGCCATCGCACCCACGCACGAAGTTCACACTCGTAAGGATACCGTCTTCAATCTCGATGTTGATCTCTTTTGAGCAGGTGCCGCTGGTCTTGAAGGTCGTCTTCATAGGTCAATCCCGGTGTCGGTTTGCAAATTGGTCAAAGCCCTCCTTTCAAGAGAGCTTCCTTAAGATGCAGCCCGGAGCGGAGAGGATACCTTTTACCTGAAAAAAGATGATCTCCGTACAAGCTGCCCCGGCTGCGCCCCTACCGGTTGAGCATCCGGTACTGCTGCACGTTCAGGTTCGAGTGCCAGTGCCCGCTCTGCTTGGCCCAGAGGACGGCCCCGGAGAAGACGACCAGAAACGCCACGCCCACCACCAGGGGCCTTACACTCACAAGACCAAGCAAGCGAAACTGGAGCGCGCCCTCTTTCGGGCACTCGCTCACGCACTGGGTACACCCCATGCACTCGGTGCTCGTCACCACCTGCGGCCCCGACGCCACCGTCACCCTGTTGGGGCAAACTTTGTCGCATTTGCCGCACGAGACGCACAGCTCGTCGCTGCGCTTTAGCACCAGCGGGCTCACCAGCCCCAGCACCCCCAGAAGCGCGCCGTAAGGGCAAAGATACCGGCACCAAAACGACTGGATGAAGGTGGAGAGGATCGTCAACGCCGCGATCACCCCCAGCCCCGTCGCGCCGATGGAGGAGAAGAGCTCAAACATCTTCACATCCGATATCGCGTAGTAGGGCGTGCGCATAAAGCCCAGGGCCTGGCCAAGCGGCATGAGAAAAAACATATTGAAGGCGTAGGCGAACATTGCGTATTTTACAAGCAGCAGCCCCCGGTCGGCCCAGCGCGGCAAGGTTATCGAGCGCCCTTTAAACCGCTTGGGCAATATCTTCTTGCCTACCCAGCCCAAAAATTCCGAGAGCGCCCCAAGGGGGCATATCCACGAGCAGAGCCCGCGCTTAAAGAGCCATGCGGTAACGAGCGCGACCGCTAGAAGGACGAACCCGGCGGGGTGTATGGGGTCGATAACGCCGGTGGAGACCCAGCCCCTGAACGCCAAAATGGCGGCGATCGGCAAAAACCCCTCCACCACCGGCGGACGATAGGGTACGCCAATGTGCATTCCGCTGCGAAACGCCTCGACAAACCCGGCAAACTGAAACGCCGCCGTCGCCACTATAACGATCACCGCTATCTGGACGGCGCGGCGCAGCAGCAGGTTCGGGCGGCTCGCGTAGAACCCCACCCAGCCCCGCTTTACGGGCTTTACCGCCTGCCCTTGTTCACTCATCCCAAAATCCTTCACACAAAAAATCTTCACACAAAAAATTTTCAAAAAAACCAACCCGCCAAATGTTTCTTTTAATCCGATTTTAACTTCTGGGCGAGAGCATCAGCCCGCCCACCGACGTCATCACCACCGCTCCGCCCAGCCACTGCACAGGCGACAGCAGCTCGCCAAAGCAGAGCCACGCCAGCGTCAGTGCCATCACCGGGCTGACGAGGCTAAAAAGCGAGGTGCGCGCGGCACCTATGCGGGTGATCGCCGCGCCCAAGAGCGTTAGCGGCAAAAAGGTCGAGAGCCCGCCCATCACCGCCGTTATCCCCACCGCCGCCAGGGGCACCGTGGGGGGGCTAAAGTGCCACAACAAAAAGGTGGGCACCATCGCCAGATAGGAAGAGTTCGCCACTATACGCATCGAGGGCGCTTCTTCCGAGAAGCGTTGTACAAAGAGCTGATAGACGGCGTAGCCGAGCGCCGCCGTAAGCGACAGCGCTGTGCCCAGAAGTATCTCGTGGCTCTCGCCCGACGTCAGCTTCGGGGCCACCGCCATCACCGTCCCGGCGTAGGTGGTCACCAGAAACATCGTGCGCCGCACCCCCAGCTTCTGCCCCAGAAAAATCCGTGAAAGAAGCGCGACAAAGACGGGGTGGATATAGATGATTATTACGGTAAGCGCCACGCCGATGAGCGAGACGGCGTAGAAGCTGGAGATGATCGACAACGAAAAAAACGCGGCACCCACCAACATGCGCGGCTGCACTATCAGATACTTGGGCCCCTCGCGGTGTTTGCCGCTCACCCGCAGGGCGACAAAGAAAAAGAGCGAACAGAAGAGCATCCGCAGCGCGGCCAGCTCGGGCACACCCGCGCCGGTGTCCAGCCCAAAGCGCACCATGACCGAGCGCGTGGAATAAAATACGGCGCTGGACAGCGCAAATACACGCCCCAGCCTCTCGTCTCTGGGAATGCTCAACTTGTCTCCGAAAAATATTGGGAGCTACAACCTCGCCCGCCAGCTACGACGGGACAACGGCTACCGCCCCGGCAAGCGACACGCGACACGGCGGCGGCTCCACCCAGCGGCCCCACCCTGGGCCCGCCGCTGCAAGCGCCTCTGCCACTTGAAACATACCAATTATCACGCGCTGCATTGTACACCTTCGCGTAGCCCCCTTCACGCACTATCAACCCTTAACAGCCCATAATATTCAGGTAAAACCAGCCCCGGCAAACCCGCAGCGCCCAGGCGCTGCCACTTTTTTTCATGCACCGTCATTTTCCACTGCGCAAAACCCTTGCCACAGGGTAAGCTTTGCCCCGCAATACGCTTAACTCACATCCATCGGAGACAACGATGACCGCACGAGATTTTTTTGAAAAAGAACTCCCCGCACGCCTCACCGAGGAAGTCGCCAAACGGGCCGCCTGCTCTTTTCAGTTCGTCATCAAAGACGCCGAGTCGCCCAACTGGGGCGTTGATTTTAAGCGCGACTCCGACTGGATAACCGAGGGCACGCTGGACGCCCCCGACTGCACCGTCACGGTAAAAGAAGCCGATTTTGCCAAGCTGGCGACCAAGCAGCTAAAGCCCGAGATGGCGGTGATGCTGGGCAAGATAAAGATCAAGGGCGACCTCCAGTACGCTTTCAAGCTCAAGGAATTGATGGGCTAGCGCCAATGGCAGCCAAGGCATCCCCCCGGAGCGCAACGGTCGGCCTCTTTTCGCGCCGACTCAAAAACCGGCCCGACGCAAAGTAGTTCTCCCGAAACTTTCTGCCACTCTGGCGGATCGGC
>CAXMSR010000210.1:0-3269 GCA_964195725.1 uncultured Kiloniellaceae bacterium
CAAAGAGCGCGTGATCGAGAGCAGAGAGTTCTTCCTCGACTCGAAGCGCAATCCGCGAAAAGAGTGGCTCTCCGCCCAGGTAGTTCAATGCCTGAAAGAGATCGAGGCCTTTAACCCCGACATCATCTTCACCGGCGACGATAACGCCACGAAAACCATCGCGACCCACTACTACGGCTCCGACATCCCCGTCGTCTTTTACGGCGTGAACGCCGAGCCCTGGGAGTACGGGCTGGTCGAAGAGGGCAGGCTGCACGCTCCGGGGGCAAACGTCACCGGCATCCTGGAGCGCCACTTCTACTCCGATGCGGTCTATCTCATCGACACCTTAAACGATACCCGCTCCGGCCCCTATGGGGAGAAAATCAAAAAAATATACCTTCTCGCCGACGACTCCTACACCTCGAAGATGCTCTTCAAGCATCTGTCCACGGGGAGCTGGCAAGCCGACAAGAAGATCATCTTTCTTCCCCAAATAAGCACCTTTACCCAGTACAAAAAAACCCTCACAAAGATAAACCGCCCCGGCAATTCAGTGATCGTCTACAACCTGCAGACGATCAAAGACGACACAGGCCAAGTGCTAAAGGACACCGCGATACTGGCGTGGACTCGCGAGACGCTAAAGATCCCCTCGATCGCCTTCCACGGCAGCTATATCGAAGGTGGCGTGATGGCGGGGATACTGGTGAGCGGATTTAATCAGGCGTACTCGGCAGGGGAAAAAGGGTTGCAGATAATCGACGGCACCGACCCCGGCACCATCCCCATCGAGCCGCCCTCGCGGGGCAAGGTGGTGATAAACGCCGAGACCACCAGGCGGCTGGGGATGAAGATTCCCTTTAGCCTGCTCATCGGCTCCACCATCTACCCGGCCCCGGAAAAATAAAAAGGCCGCACACCCCTCGCGGGACATGCAGCCGGTAACTTCGCGGGCAGCGGCAGAGGCAGAGCACCAGCCCAAAGGGCGCGCGCGCCTACCTGAACTGCGAGAGGAAGTTCTTCATCGAGCGGTCATAGGTACGCTCAAGCTCGGGGGTGAAGTAGCACGCCACCATCTGGTTTTTGTCGCGGTGGTAGGCCACGCAGGCACAGCAGTTGCCGCGCCTCTCGCATGACATGTAGGTGCAGGGGCAAGAGTCGCCTTTTTTATTTTCACAGCCCATGGTCAGCTTCGAACCTCCCGTTGCGAAAGCCCCTTTCCCAATCTGGCAGGCGGGCTCAATTCAATCAACTTAATTACTTACAGTGAAAAGAGATCGTTGATCGCGGCTTCGTCGAAGTTTATCCCCCACTTGGCCTCCGAGCGGATAAAGTCGTCGGTAACCGCGCGCTTTTCGCCCTGCAGCAGCTGAATCTTCTCCTCCACCGTCGAGCGCGCCACCATCTTATAACAAAACACCGCCGATTTCCGGCCTATTCGATGCGCCCTGTCGGTGGCCTGGGCCTCGACCGCCGGGTTCCACCAGGGATCGAAGAGCACCACGTAATCGGCTCCGGTCAGGTTTATGCCGGTGCCGCCCGCCCGCAAACTCACCAGAAAGGCGCGGATGCTGTCGTCCTCCTGAAAGCGACGCACCCTGCCCTCCCTGTCTTTTGTGCGACCATCCATGTAGAGATGCGGAATGCCGGACTTTTCAAACCACTGGCGAATGATCGTCAGCATCTGGACAAACTGGCTATAGACCAGCACCCTTGCGCCCCCCTCGATAACCTCGGCGACGAACTGGGTAAACTGGTCGAACTTGGCCGAGGGGATCCCCTTGCCCAGATCATCGGGCAGCAACGCCGGGTGGCAGCACACCTGCCTTAGGCGCAAGAGCACTTCGAGCACACAGGTGCGCGCGCCGACGACACCGTTATTGTCGATGGCGTCAAAGACCTTGCTGCGCCCGGCGTCGAGGACCGAGCGGTAGAGCTCCATCTGCTCGGGCCCCAGCTCGCACCAGAGTGTGTTCTCAATCTTGGGCGGCAGCTCTGGCGCTACCTCGGCCTTCATGCGACGCAGCACAAAGGGCCTTATGCGCCTTCGCAACCGCTCGGCGGCTTCTTCGTCGCCAGCCGCTATGGGGCGCTGGAAGGTATCCACAAACTGCTTCTGGGTACCAAGAAAGCCGGGCATGGTGAACTGGAAATGGCTCCACAGCTCGCCCAGGTGGTTCTCCAGCAGTGTGCCCGTCAGCCCCAATCGGCGCCGGGCGTTTAGCTTGCGCGTCGCCTTCGCCGTCTGGGTGGCGGCGTTCTTTATCGCCTGGGCCTCGTCGAGGATGACATAGTTCCACTCCACCGCGCTGAGCACTTCGATATCGCGGCGCAGCACCGCGTAGCTGGTAATCACCAGGTCATGCTTTACAAATTCGTCATGGAAACGCTCGCGCTGCGCCCCGTGGTAGCGCAGCTTCGTCAGGCCGGGTGCGTGAAGATCGACCTCTGCCTCCCAATTGGGTACCACCGAGGTGGGCGCCACCACCAGCGTGGGGCCCCGCCCGCCCTGCTCTTTCTCCAAAAGAAGCAGCGCCAGCGCCTGCACGGTCTTGCCCAGCCCCATCTCGTCGGCCAGCACACCACCAAGCCCCGAGTCGGCTATAAATTTCAGCCACGTAAGACCGCGCTGCTGATAGGGGCGCATCTCGCACTTCAGCCCTTCGGGGGGGGTAACCAGTTCGCCAAAATCGCGCTGGTTCAGCCTGTCGTTTAGCTTATCCCACCCGGACCTGTCTTCGAAACTAACCTCGCCCACTGTCTGGGCAAGCTCTTCGAGCGCCGAGGCGCGATAGAGCGGCAGCTTGACGTGTTCGCCCTTTAACCCCAGCTCGTCGACCAGCTCTCGCAACCTGCCGCTCCACTCGTCGGGCAAAACGGCGTGAGAGCCATCGCCCAGCCGCACGTAGCGCGACCCCCGGCGCAGCGCGCGCAGAATGCGTTCGATCTCCACCGGGTCGCCTTCGAGCTCGCCCTCGACGTAGAGATCGAGCCAGTCGATCTTCGAGCCGATGCGCGCGCGAATCGACAGGGCTCTGGTGTCTACCCTGTGGCGCTTCAGGTTATCGCGCCCAAAAACTTCCCAACGCTTTGAGAGCTCGGGAAGCTCAACCACGACAAAGTCGAGCGCGGCGTCGCCGCTAATGGAATAGTACCCCGGCTCTTCAGGGCGAAAGCCCAGCTCCATCAGCTCGCTCAGCGCGGCAAATTCCTCGTCAAAATCGCGCTGTATGCAGACCTCGCCGCCACCTCTGGTAACCATCAGCACCGGGTCGGGGTTCTCCGAA
>CAXMSR010000211.1:0-3257 GCA_964195725.1 uncultured Kiloniellaceae bacterium
TCGTCGAGGCCGACTGCTGCATCATGGCTATCGGGCAGGCGATCGATCTTGAGCTGGCCGAGGGGGCGGAGGATCTGCCCACCACCCGCTGGAAGACCTTTGTCGTCGAGGGGCTAAATAAACTCGCGACGGTAAGAAACGACGTGGGCATCTTCGCCGGCGGCGACTGCGAGACTGGGCCTGCGACCCTGATCGGCGGCCTGGCTGCCGGTAAAGAGGCGGCCTACCAGATCGACCGCTTTATCACCGATGGAAATACCGACGCTATGGATGAGTGGGTGATGAACGAGTATATCGCCAAGCTCAATCCCTACGATAAAAACGAAGATGTGGGACAACCCTCGACCTGTGAACCTGCAAAGATCCACCATAAACCGGTGGACGAGCGGGTGAAGAACATGGAAGAGGTAGAGATAGGTTTCACCCATGAAGAAGCGATAGCCGAAGCCTCGCGCTGTCTGCGCTGCTACCGATTAGCAGTAGCGGCCAAGGCCTAACCTTTTCTCGAAAGGGAATGGGGACGTTAGACGATGATCAATCTGACTATTGACACGATCACTGTACAAGTGGATGAAGGGCGCACGATTCTAGAGGCGGCCCGGCAAGCGGATATCCGTATCCCCACAATGTGCTGGATGAAGAAACTAAGGCCGATAGGCTCTTGCCGGATGTGCGTGGTCGAGGTAGAGGGGCTTAGAAAACCCGTCAGCGCCTGCGATACCTTCGTCGCCGAGGGGATGAGCGTGACGACCCAGTCCGAGCTGCTTCTCGAGATGCGTCGGGATGCGCTAAAGCTCATGCTGGTCAATCACCCGCTCGACTGCCCCGTGTGCGACAAGGGCGGCGAGTGCGACCTTCAGGACATGGTCTTTGAGGTCGGCGTGACCGAGCAGCCCTACAAGTCTACCAAGGCGGCCACCGGGCTTTCGACCTACATCTCGCCGTTTATCAAGCAGTGGCCCGATCGCTGCATCCTTTGCGCGCGCTGCGTTACCGCCTGCAAAGAGGTAAAGGGCATCGGCTGCATCCAGATAGAGGGCAAGGGCTTTGATTCGAAGATCGGCCCCGTCGAGGGTGTGGACTGCATAAGCTGCGGCGAATGCCTGAGTGTCTGCCCCGTGGGCGCGCTCACCGACGGCGTGCGGCAGGAAAAAGTCCGCGTCTGGCAGGGCAAGCGCACCGAGACCACCTGCGGCTACTGCGGCGTGGGGTGCCAGCTTGAACTCAATGTCTATGACGACAAGCTCGTGCGGGTGACCACCTCGAACCATGAGAAGCTCCCCAACTTCGGCAGCCTCTGCGTCAAGGGGCGTTTTGGCTGGGAGTTCGTCGATCACAAAGACCGGCTGACCACTCCCCTGGTGAGAAGAAACGGCCAACTGGTCGAGGCCACCTGGGAGAGCGCACTTTCCTTTGCCGCCAGAAAGCTCAAAGAGGTAAAGGACGCAAGCGGGGCCGACTCGATCGGCGGCTTTTCCAGCGCGCGCACCACCAACGAAGACAACTACATATTCCAGAAGTTCATGAGGGCGGTGATCGGGACGAATAACGTCGATCACTGTGCCCGACTCTGACACAGCGCAACGGTGGCCGGTCTGGCCACAAGCTACGGTTCAGGGGCGATGACAAACTCGATAAGCGATCTTGCGCAAGCTGACGCGTATCTGGTCATCGGATCAAACACAACCGAGAATCACCCGATCATCGGCGATCTCATCAAGCGCACCATCACCGGCAAGGGCGCAAAGCTGGTGGTCATCGACCCCAGGCGCATCCCGCTGGTCGATTACGCCAACGTCTACCTGCAGGTCCCGCCGGGGTACAACATCCCCGTTCTGGGCGCGATGATGAACGTCATGCTCTCCGAGGGGCTCGCCGACGAGGCTTATATCGCCGAACGCTGCGAAGGGTGGGAAGAGTTCAAAGCCAGCCTTGAGGCGTTTGACCCCGAGAGCGTTGCCGAGCTGACCGGCCTGGACGTCGAGCTCATCCGCGAAGCAGGGCGCATCTACGGCGAGGCCAAGCCCGCCGCTATCCTCTATGCGATGGGTGTAACCCAACATTCACAGGGCACCGACGGCGTAAAATCGTTGGCGAACCTGGCGATGATGGGCGGCAACGTCGGCGTACCCGGCGGCGGTGTCAACCCGTTGCGCGGCCAGAACAATGTTCAGGGCGCTTGCGATATGGGCGCGCTCCCCAACGTCTTTACCGGCTATCAGAAGGTGGACGTGGAGGAGGCCCGGCTTAAATTCGAGCAGGCGTGGGGCGTCAAGCTCCCGGCCACTCCAGGGCTGAAGCTGACCGAGATGACCCAGGCGGCGGAGGCGGGCACCATAAAGGCGCTCTACATCATGGGCGAAAACCCGATGATAACCGACCCCGACACCAACCACATCGAGAAGGCCCTTGAGAATCTGGACCTCCTTATAGTGCAGGACATCTTCCTCACCGAGACGGCCAAAAAAGCGGACGTAGTCTTCCCGGCAGTAACCTTTGCCGAAAAAGACGGCACCTTCACCAACACCGAGCGCCGCGTGCAGCGTGTGCGCAAGGGCGTGGCCCCCGTGGGCGAGGCGCGCCTGGACTGGCGCATCATCGGCGCGCTCTCGGGCCTGATGGGGATGAAGATGGAGTACGCCGACGCCAGCGCTGTTTTCGACGAGCTCGCCAGCCTTACCCCCAGCTACGGCGGCATGAACTACGCCCGCATCGACAAGGTCGGTCTCCAGTGGCCCTGCCCCGACAGTGAGCACGAAGGCACGCCGATCCTGCACACCGCAGGCTTTGCGCGAGGCAAGGGGCTCTTTCAGCCGGTCGGCTACGTCGGCCCCGCAGAAAAGCCCGACGCCGATTATCCCCTCGTCCTCACCACCGGACGCGAGCACGCGCACTACCACTGCGGCTCGATGACCCGCCGGTCGGCGAAGATCGACAAGAACTACCCCGAAGGTTTCATGGAGGTCAATCCGGTAGACGCCGAAATGTTGGGCATAGCTTCCGGCGACAAAGTCTCCGTGGCATCACGACGCGGCGAGATAACCACCAGGGTGAAGGTGGTCGAGTCCACCGCGCCCGGCGTCGTCTTTATGAGTTTCCACTACGCAGAGTCTCCAGTGAACGTGTTGACCAACCCGGCGCTCTGCCCCACGGCGAAGATACCTGAACTCAAGGTATGCGCCGTCAACGTACAGAAGGTTTAAGGAGCCGAGATGGAGTTCATCATCGAAAGCGCCATCAAAGCGGCGGTCGTCTTC
>CAXMSR010000212.1:0-3194 GCA_964195725.1 uncultured Kiloniellaceae bacterium
ATGGTTGTCTCCGCCGTTGATTTTAAACGTTCAATTACGCACGCCCTAAGGGGCATGGTGAAATAATCAGTAAAGCCACTTGAACTTGACGCGCCGCACGGTGGCCTTTCGCCGCAATTTATTCAGCGCGTTCATCTCTATCTGCCGTATGCGCTCGCGGGTGACGTTGTGGCGCCGCCCGATCTCTTCGAGCGTCAGCGGGTCCTCTTCGCCAAGCCCGAAGCGCAGCCTCAGTATCTCTTGTTCGCGCACGCGAAGCTCGGCGATCCACTCGTAGAGCACCTCTGCCCGCTCCTGCTCTTGAATCGTCTCGCTCTGGCTGGGGGTGCTGGTGTCTTCGATAGTTTCGTGGAGCGAAAAGTCCTCTTCGTTGCCCATCGTCTGGTCGAGGCTGAAGGTCGAGCGTGCCAACCCCGCCAGGCGGCGTAGCTTATCGCAGCTAAGCCCCAGTTCCTCTTCCAGACGGTTAAGGTCGGGCGTTTCGCCCTCGCGGCGCTTTATGTCCTCGGTGACGCGCGAGATGCGATCAATGCTTTCGGAGACATGCACCGGCAGCCGCACCGTGCGCGACTGGTTGGCCAGCGAGCGTTCAAGCGACTGGCGTATCCACCAGGTGGCGTAGGTGGAAAAGCGGCACCCCTTCTCGGCCTTGAACTTCTCCACGGCGCGTATCAGCCCCAGGTTGCCCTCTTCGATAAGGTCGAGCAGGGGCAGGCCACGGTTGGAGTAGCGTCGCGCCAGCTTTACCACCAGCCGCAGGTTCGACTCGATCATCGTGGCGCGCGCGCCGTCGTCACCCCGTTCAATCTTTTTTGCCAGGGCTATTTCATCCTCGGCGGTCAGAAGCGGGATGGCGCGGATGTCGGAGAGATAGAGCGAGATGGTGGAGGAGGGCGCACTCTGCCGAGAGCTGCTCTTTGCAGCCTTGGTATCTTCATTGGGCGATGGTCTATCGGCGTTTTGCGCCATGACGTCTTCGTCCTCAATGTCGTTGTAACGTGTTAATACATGCTAAGAATGTTAAACGTGGCTCAACGGCTGGGCAAGAATAAAAGCGGATCGACCGGGCTGGTGCCTTTGCGAACCTCAAAGTGCAGGTGGCCGCCTTTGCCCACGGTGCCCACTTTGCCCCCCTTGTTCAGGCGGTCTCCGATGGAAACGCCGAGCACTCCAAGTTGAGAGTATACGGTAAAAAAATTGTTTTTATGCTCCAATAAAACCATCGAGCCGTAGGCCCCCTTGGCGGGGGTGCCCGCATAACGCACTGTGCCACCCTCGGCTGCCGAAACCCGCGTTCCCGTTTTAGCGCGAAGATCGATTCCCTTGGCTGCGGCGTCGCCCCCCTGCCGGAAGGTGCGCGCGACCTCGCCCTTTAGCGGCCACGCGAGCCGCGCGTTGGGCCCACCCCTGCCGGTGACCTTCGCGGTAGAGGTGGATTTTGCCGCCTTCTTTGCCGTTTTGGCAGCTGACCGGGTTTTTTTCTTTGTGGCGGCTTTTTTATAAGTGGAGGACGGGGCGGATTTGCCTTTTACATCGCCGCCGTCTACCGCTTCGCAGGGCACGAAGAGCCAGTCGCCGTCGCTTACCTCATCGGCGTCGTACAGGTGGTTTGAGCGCCGAAGCTCCGCTTCGGAGAGCGAGTAGCGCTGTGCTATGTCCGAAACGCTCTCGCCCGGTTCGACGAAGTGGTCTTTGTAGCACTGGACGGCGCAGCCGCCAAGGCCGAGCGCCAAAGCGCAGATGAAGATGATAGCTGTACGCACGATCATTGCCCTGCCTGCTCCATTCTCGTAAACGCCAGCGCCCCCGCCTCTTCGGGGGTGGCGCAGACCTCGACGCCTTCCACCTCGCCCCAGGCGTTGACAGCTATAACCGGGCGGCCTGTCTTTAGCGCCAGCGCCACCTCGCTTAAAGTGCCTGCTTCTCCGGGAAGCGCTATAACCGCCTGACCCGATTGGACTACCAACACGTTTCTGGCGTGGCCCAGCCCCGTGGCCACCACCGACGTCGCCCAGCGGTTTGCCGCGCCGATATCTGCTTGGGGGACGATGGCGATCGAGCTCCCCTGTGCCTCGGCTGCGCCCCGGCAGGCCGCCTCCATCACGCCGCCCAGCCCGCCGCACACCACCACGCCGCCGCGCTGTGCGATGCGGCGGCCCACCTCGCGGGCGGCCTCGTAGACCTCTTTAGAGGCGTCGCCCGCGCCTACTACGCTCAGTTGTGGTTTTCTCACGTCGGCGCTCATGTCGCTTTCTACAGCAAAAATTTGATGAGGGCAAAGCCCCCCACCAGCAGGATCGTGAAGAGCACCACCAGCCGCTCAAGGTGGTTGTCGATAAAATCGCGTGCGCGCTCGCCCATCATCCGTATCACCCCGGCCACTATGTAGAAGCGCGCAAAGCGCGCGCCCGTGCTGGCGAGGATGAAGACGAGCGGGTCGATGCTAAACGCCCCGGCGGCGATGGTGAACACCTTGTAGGGGATGGGGGTAAAGCCCGCGATGGCGATAACCCAGGCGTCGTATTGGGCAAAGAGCTCGCGCACCTGCTCAAAGCGCGCTTGCGCGCCGTAAAAATCGAGGATCGGCGCACCCAGAGAATCCATGAAGAGCGCGCCGATGAGGTAGCCGAGCACGCCGCCGATAACCGAGCCCACGCCGGTTATGAAGGCGAAGCGAAACACCCGCTTTGGCGCACCCAGCCCCAGCGCCACCAGAAGGACGTCGGGGGGGATGGGAAAAAAGCTCGACTCGGCCAGCGAGATGCCAAAGAGCATGCGCTCGCCCCCCGGGCGCTCGGCCCAGGAGAGAACCCAGTTGTATAGCTGTCGCATCCACTTCATCTGTTTATGCTATCCATCTTCTGCGCCTCAACCCGTGGCCCGGCCGCTTATCAGCGGAACGAAACGGCAGGCCTCCAGATCGGACTCCTCCCAGCGGTTCTCTTCGCAGCGCACCACCAACCGCAATATCTGTTCGCGGCCTGCCTCCACCGGGACCACGAGGCGGCCCCCTACGGCCAGCTGTGTTAGAAGGGGGCGGGGCAGCGTGGCTGCGGCGGCGGTGACGATGATCCTGTCGAAGGGCGCGGCTTCTGGCCAGCCCAGCGAGCCGTCGCCGGTGCGCACCTTTACGTTAAAGGCGTGCAGGCGGTGAAGCACCCCCTGGGCGCGCACCGACAAACCGCCGATCCGCT
>CAXMSR010000213.1:0-3191 GCA_964195725.1 uncultured Kiloniellaceae bacterium
TGATTGAGTTTTCGTATCTGCCCGTCGAGCCCCGCGTGGTAGGGCATGGCGTCGATCCCCTGATCCAGCAGCCACTGCGCCGTCTGGTCGACTTTGCGCCGCGACAGGCAGTAGATGATCCCCGAATGCCCACGGTGATGCTCTCTGTAAAAGGCCATAAACTGACTGCGCACGTTGCTCTTGGGCACCACCGTGTAGCGGATATTTGGCCGGTCAAAGCCGGTGACGAAGAGCGGCGCGTCGGTCAGATGCAGCCGCTGCGCGATATCTTTGCGCGTCGCCTCGTCCGCCGTAGCCGTCAGCGCGACCCTGGGGATAATTGGAAAGCGCTCGGCCAACACCGCCAGCGCCAGATACTCAGGCCTGAAATCATGCCCCCACTGCGAAACGCAGTGCGCCTCGTCGATGGCGAAAAGGGCTAGCTCGCACCGCGCCAAGAGCTCCATAAAGCGCGGCGTCACCAGCCGCTCAGGGGCCACGTAGACGATGTCGAGCGCGCCACGGCAAAGCTCGTCCTCCACGCGTCGCTGCTCGTCCGCTGGCATAGAAGAGTTAAGGCACGCCGCCTTGACCCCGGATTGCAAGAGCGCGCTCACCTGATCCTGCATCAGCGCGATCAGGGGTGAGACCACCACCCCCACGCCGGGGCGCAAGAGCGAAGGTATCTGGTAACACAACGACTTGCCGCCGCCCGTGGGCATCAGCACCAGCGCGTCGCCGCCAGCCGCGACCAGATCGATCACCTCCTCCTGATCGGAGCGAAAGGAGGGGAAACCAAAGGTGTTTTGCAGTATCTGTAGTGCTTCGCTCACGGGTGCTAGCCTTGTGGGGAGGGGGTGTGTTTTTTATGAGGCTGGGATTGTAGCAGGGGACGGGAGAGGGTGGGGGGTTTTGTTTTTTTACGTCGGAGTCAGCTGAAGCCCGCCCTTAAAAGGCGGGCTTTTCTGTATGTGGATCAAAGGCTGAGTCAACTTCAAGGTCAAAGGCGTTTCGCTCGCTACCTTCGGCAGCTTTGAGCGACCAAGGAGGGGGGACGCGCCCCCTCCTTTGGAATCCTCGCGCGCCCCGAAAGTGCCCGTTGCTTCGCAATCGTTCGACTGCGGTGAGCAAGGCGCATAACTCGGGCTGCGCCCTCAAACAGGATGCGCCTTCCCGCGCTCACCTCCGCTCACTCGGGCACTAACGGGGGAGGGTGGGGCTTCGCCCCAGTGGTGAGGCCAAGTCAAAAGCGGGCTCCTCGCTTACGCTCCTCGGAGGAATTAACCCGTGAGTACAAAACACATTAAAGTTTCTAATACTTAAAAGTGCTAAAATAAAGAATCTATACACAATAGCTACCAAGTTAATTGACGCTTATGCTTAACGGAGATGAATTCTATGGAGAATGTAGATCGAATTTGTATCTATTGCGTGGAC
The DNA here is from genome assembly GCA_964195725.1 of uncultured Kiloniellaceae bacterium. Lineage (GTDB taxonomy): Bacteria > Desulfobacterota > Deferrisomatia > Deferrisomatales > BM512 > CAXMSR01. The sequence continues at coordinate 1,417 of CAXMSR010000213.1, forward strand.
GTTGGTTCTGTTCCCAAAGGTAATTTTGGGTGGTTTGCAGGAAGAGGGTCAGGTGAACTAATCGGTGAAGGTCGCGACATGGATTCGTTGGTTACCTCTATTGTGGACATGGTCAAAGAGGAGTGCAAAATAGCATTGGGATTTGAGAGTCCACTTTTCATTCCTGCTAGAGACGAGCCTAGAAGTTTGCTTTCACCACGCAATGGTGAGACCTATTTTCCTTGGTCAGCAAAAGCAGGTCCGGCAGTGTTGTGCACAGGTCTTGTTCAGACATTGTGGATTTTTCAAGCATTGAAACATGAAGCGCCAAAACTTGCTGACGTGTTTTTTGACTGGAGTGGGTTTGTTTCTGCTCAAGCTCCAGCACTGTTGGTCTGGGAGGCATTTGTGGCGGGTCGCGATAAAACTGAAAGTCATATTGGTGATGCAAGGTCTGCGGCAAGCGCATTTCGCAGAAAGTGGATACTTGGAGAACAGCGAAAAAGCTCTATCAAGGAAGAAAAGGTTTTTTCACTTGCCGCCGCTTCTCTGTTAAGGGCTGGTTGGCCAATTCCCTTAGAAATGCTTGGACAGTCATGCATTGTTGTTAAGCCAGGATAATTTACAAGGAGTGGTGCAAGGTTAAGGCAGGAATGCAATGCTAGGAAAGCTAAACCCAACCCACAAAAAAAGCCACTCAGGATTTCTCCTGAGTGGCTATTTTTTGTAATGGTAGCGGGGGCAGGACTTGAACCTACAACCTTCGGGTTATGAGCCCGACGAGCTACCAATTGCTCCACCCCGCGACACGAAGCGCGGATTATGTACGCCAACGTGCGTCTTGTCAAGGGGGTGTTGTAAATAATTTTTGCTATACCTTGACGCCTGCCATTTAGCCCCGTAAAATTCGTCGCTCACATTGAAGAAGAGGATGCTATGTACGACGTAAAAGCCCTTGCGCAGAGGGTTCGAGCCCTTGCAAAGGAACGCAACGCAGTTATTCTGGCGCACAACTATCAACGCTCCGAGGTGCAAGACGTGGCCGATGTCACCGGCGACAGCCTGGGGCTCTCTATAGAGGCGTCCAATACCGACGCCGAGGTGATCGTCTTTTGCGGCGTTCACTTTATGGCCGAAAGCGCGGCTATTCTCAGCCCCCAAAAGACGGTGCTGCTCCCGCGCATGGACGCGGGCTGCCCGATGGCGGATATGATCACCGCCGAGGACTTGCGCCGTGTGCGCGCCGAGCGCCCCGGCGTACCTATAGTTACTTATGTGAATTCGTCCGCCGAGGTGAAGGCGGAGTCCGATATCTGCTGCACTTCGGCCAACGCCGTGAAGGTGACGAAATCGGTGGGCACCCACGAGGTGTTTCTCGCCCCCGATCGCAACCTCGCCCAGTGGGTGGCGCGCCACACCGATCAGGATGTTTCGTGGTGGGACGGCTACTGCCCCACCCACGAGTGGATGAGCGTGGACGAGGTGTTGGCGATCAAGGCCGCGCACCCCGGCGCGCCCTTTGTGGCGCACCCCGAGTGCAACCCGGCCATTATAGATCTGGCCGACGAGGTGCGCTCTACTTCGGGCATGATCGAGTTCTGCGCCGCCTCCAATGCCAAAGAGATCATCATCGGCACCGAGATGGGCCTCTATCACCGCTTGCGGCTCGACAGCCCCGACAAGAAGTTCATCTCTCCCTCTCATAAGCTCGTCTGCCCCAACATGAAGCTCACCACCCTCGAAGACGTGGTGGAGGTGCTGGAGAAGATGGAGAACGTAGTGACGGTGGAGGAATC
>CAXMSR010000214.1:0-3182 GCA_964195725.1 uncultured Kiloniellaceae bacterium
CGCTCTATCCTTACGGCGGTGCCCCCCATGGTGAAGGGCTCGCCATCTATCTGCGAGGGTTCGAGTAACCAGGTCAGCTCGCTGGTGGGCACCGTCAGCACGCGCAGCCTCAAGTTTAGCCAGCCGGGCTTCACATCGCCGTCGATCTCTTCCACTCTAGCGAAAAAACTAAGTTTTTCGGTCACATACACACCCACAACGTCACCGGGTTGTACTATCGTATTCATATTGAACTTCATCAATGTCCGCCTTTTGGTTCGAATTATCCTTGCCGCCGTCAGCTTGAGCGCCCTCCGGCAAAGATTATACCGCTATACGTTTTAAATGCGCAGCGCCTTTGGAGAGCCGGGCATGGTTTTCTCTGTCGCGCTCACGCGGCGCGTCTACGCGAACGCCTGGAGAGGAGCGTTAACCCGATGGCGTTTACCATAAAGTGCGCCACAAAGGGGGCCAAGAGCCCGCCGGTGTAGAGCGCCAATTCTCCAAAGATCAGCCCCACGCACGCCGCCCACACCGCCCAGAGCCACACCCCCTTGCGCGGGATGAGGTGCGCCAACCCGAAGGCAAGCGCCGCCCCCACGAGGGTGAGGTAGGGCATTGCGATGCCCCGGAAGAGGAGTTCTTCGCAGAGGCTGCTAAGGAGCGCCAGCAAAATGGCGTCGATCTGGTTGAGCTCGCCCACCAGCGCCGAGAGCATCCGCGTCAACCTCTTGCCCCAGTCGGTAAAACGGGTCAGCACCTCGCCCACCCCTGTCAGGATCGCGCCCACCCCCAAACCCCACATAAGCCCGGAGGCGACATCGCGCCCGGCAAATAGCGCCCCTATGCGGTCGACCCCGAAATACTCCAGAGGAGCGTCGAGGCTTCCGATAAGCGCCAGGCAGAACACCGTCGCCAGCGCATAGGCCATCGTGGCTTTCGCCAGGTGGCTCAGGCGCGCGGCCGGTTCCAATTGCTCTTCCACTGTTGTACCATCCACTTTGGACTTGTCGGCTTAAAACAACCTGTTAAATAACCACCCCGGAGCTACCGCTTCCGGCTCTTCAAGGGCACTCATGGCTAAAGACAGCTGCAACGCATGCGGCATCTGTTGCGAGATGTACGGCACCACCATCAAGGCCGACCCCGCCGACCTCGACCGCTGGACCGGGGAGGGGCGCGAAGACATCTTAGCCCACGTAGGCCTCGAAAGAGAACTCTGGTTCGACAAAACCACTAAAGAGCGGCTGCAGCTGTGCCCCTTCTATTTTAAAGACGGCCCCGATTCGGGCGGCTGCGCCATCCACTCGACAAAGCCCCGAACCTGCCGCCTCTATCCCACCGCGCTGCACCGCTGGCGCTGCGTCACTGGCGCGCTACACACGCCCCGATAAACGACACGCGATACATATACTCGGCGGAGCCGACCTAAGCCGACCAGCGGAGCCGATCTAAACCGACCAGCGCCCGCTAAGGGCGACCCACGCCGCCTGACCAAAGGAGATACCGCCATCGTTTGGGGGCAGCTGGCTGTGCAGATAGACTGTTAACCCGCGCGCTTCGAGCATACCTTTTAAGAGCGCGGTCAGCACCGAGTTCTGAAAACAGCCACCGCTGAGAAAGACGTCTTTAAGGCCGCGCTCTTTGGACACGGTCGCCACCGCTTCGGCCCACGAGCGCGCCAACGCTTCATGAAATTTCAGCGCCGCCTGCTGCCTGCCCGCTTCGTGTTGCTCCCTTTTACCCCGGCCCCCTTTACCCCGGCCCCCTTTACCTTCTCCCTGAAAAAGTGCGTCTTCACAGAGCGCCTTTATCAGCGGCGAGCAGTCCAGTACCAGCCTGCCGCGCTCTTTACTCAGAGCGCAGGGCGGATAGCCTGCGCCTTCCTGCAACAGCTTCGCCGCCGCGCCTGCGCCACCGGCGCGCGCCGCCAGCGCTTCGAGCTCCATCGGCGCCTGCGCCGAGTAGAGCATCGGCCCGGCAAATCCTAGAACCGCCGCCGCTGCGTCAAAGAGCCGCCCGCAAGAACTTGTGGCGGGGCTGTTGAGTCCCCGCGCCATCATCTGCTCAAGCCCCTCCAGTTGCCCGCGCCCGACGTCGGCAAAGGCGGCCAGCTCCAGCTCTGTCCACCCTTTGCCATAGACCCGCCGCAGGTGGGCGGCGGCCATTCGCCACGGCTCTTTGGCCGCGCTGTCGCCGCCGGGCAGCGGTACCTCGGCTAGCTGCGCCACGCGCTCAAAAGAGCCGGGACGCCCCGCCAGCAGCTCGCCTCCCCAGAGGGTTTCGTCGTGGCCCAGCCCTACGCCGTCCAGCGTAAGCGCAAGGGCAGACCCTTCAAAACCGTTCTCGCCCATGCACGCCGCAGCGTGGGCCTCGTGGTGCTGTACCTGAACGACCTCGACGTCTTTGGCGCGCCAGCTCTCGGCGTAGACGGTAGAGCGGTAGTGCGGATGCAGGTCGGCGACGACCAGCTCGGGCGTCACTTCCAAAAGCCCAAGCAGGTGCGTGACACCCGCAGCATAGACCTCTTCGGTGTCGAGGTTCTTCAAGTCCCCGACGTGGGGGCCGACAAAGACCAGCGAGTCGCGCATCACCGCGAAGGTGTTGGAGAGCTCGGCCCCAAGACACAGGGTGACGGGTAGCTTCTTTGTCGCTGACGCCGCGCTCTTTAGCGAAATAGGCTTGGGCGCGTACCCCCTCGCCCGCCGCACCATCAGCGGCGGCAGTCTCTGTGCTTGCCCCTGTCCCTGTCCCGAATCGCACTTCACGACGCTGTCGTCCACCGGGTGAATTATCGGCCTGTCGTGTACCAGAAAGAGATCGGCGACGCCGACGAGCTTTTGCGCCGCGCTCGCCCTTCCCTTTTCATCCCAGCTGGAGATGATCGGCTCGTCGCTGCGGTTGCCGCTGGTCATCACCAGCGCTCTTGGCCCCTTCGCGTCGCTGTCGGCAGACCCGGAGCCCGCTTGCGTAAACAGGAGGTGGTGCAGCGGCGTGTAGGGCAAAAATATCCCGACAAGGCACTGGCCGGGGGCTACTGACGGGGCGAGGTTCGCGCCCTCCAGCGCCGGGCAGAGCACTATGGGGGCGGCGGGCGAGGTCAGCAGCGACGCTGCCTCGTCGTCTATCAGAGCGACGCTCATCGCCGTTTGCATATCGGCAGCCATGACCGCGAAGGGTTTGGCCGGGCGCGCTTTGCGCTC
>CAXMSR010000215.1:0-3179 GCA_964195725.1 uncultured Kiloniellaceae bacterium
GGGTTGGGGCACCGCAAAACTTAACATTTTCTTATTTTCATTTCGCGTTTGGAGCGATGACGATGAATCAAAAATACATGCCCCAGCAGATAGAACTTAAGTGGCAGCGCTACTGGGAAGAGAACGACAGCTTCGCCGCCACCGAAGACCCCAGTCGGGAAAAATACTATCTGCTTGAGATGTTCCCCTACCCTTCGGGGCGCATCCACATGGGCCACGTGCGAAACTACACCATCGGCGACGTGGTGGCGCGCTACAAACGGATGCAGGGGCTAAACGTGCTGCACCCGATGGGGTGGGACGCCTTCGGGATGCCCGCCGAGAACGCCGCCATCGAGCACGGCGTCCATCCGGCCAAGTGGACGCGCGAGAATATAGCCTACATGCGCGGCCAGCTAAAGCGCATGGGGTTCTCCTACGACTGGGCGCGCGAGTTCGCCACCTGCGACCCCTCCTACTACCGGTGGGAGCAGTGGCTCTTTTTGCAGATGCTGGAAAAGGGGCTGGTCTATCGCAAGAAGACGTTTGTCAACTGGTGCGACAGCTGCGCGACGGTGCTGGCAAACGAGCAGGTAGAGCAGGGCGACTGCTGGCGCTGCGGCAAAACGGTAGCCCAGCGCGAACAGTCGGGTTGGTTCTTCAAGATCACCGACTACGCCGACGAGCTGCTGGAGTTCACCGACAAGCTGCCCGGCTGGCCTGAAAAGGTGCTGATAAGCCAGCGCAACTGGGTCGGCAAGAGCTATGGCGCGGCGGTAAAGTTCCCCCATGTGGGGCCGCACGCAGCTGAAAACGACGCGATCGAGGTCTTCACCACCCGCCCCGACACCCTTTATGGCGTCACCTTCATGAGCCTCGCGCCCGAGCACCCGCTGGCGCTGGCGCTGGCGAAGGGCACCGAGCACGAAGCCGTCGTCACCGCCTTTGTCAACAAGGTCAAGAGCGAGGACAAGATCTCGCGCACGATGGACGACTACGAGAAAGAGGGGGTCTTCACCGGGGCCTACGTGACCAACCCGCTTACTGGCGCCGAGGTGCCGGTCTATGTCGCGAACTTCGTCCTGATGGACTACGGCACCGGCGCAGTTATGGCGGTGCCCGCCCACGACCAGCGCGATTTTGAGTTCGCCAGAAAATACGACCTGCCGATACAGGTGGTGATACAGGGCGAAGAGCCACTAGACCCCGCCACGATGACCGAAGCCTACGTGGGCGAGGGCGTACTGGTTAATTCGGCGCAGTTCAACGGGACGAAGAACAAGCAGGCGATAGAGGATATCGCCGCCTACATGGACGATATGGGGATCGGCGGCAAGACGACCAATTTCCGCCTGCGCGACTGGGGTGTGAGCCGCCAGCGCTACTGGGGCGCGCCTATTCCCGTGATCCACTGCGACGAGTGCGGCACGGTGCCGGTGCCGGAAGACCAGCTGCCGGTGACGCTGCCCGAGGACGTGGAGTTTCCCGAGGGGCGCGTGCTGCCGCTGGCGAACATCCCCTCCTACTATGAAACCACCTGCCCCAAGTGCGGCAAAGACGCCAAGCGCGAAACCGACACGATGGACACCTTCGTGGAGAGTTCGTGGTACTACTCGCGCTTTGCCTGCTCCGATTATGATAAGGGCATGTTCGACCGCAAGCGCCTCGACTACTGGCTGCCTGTCGACCAGTACATCGGCGGCATCGAGCACGCGGTGCTCCACCTGCTCTACTCGCGCTTCTGGGTAAAAGTGCAGCGCGACCTGGGGCTGACCTCTATGGACGAGCCCTTCACCAACCTCCTGACGCAGGGGATGGTGTGCAAAGAGACGATGCGCTGCCCCGAGCACGAGTGGCTCTTCCCCGAAGAGGTGGAGGACGGCAAGTGCGTGAAATGCGGACAACCCGCCGCCAAGGGCCGCGTGGAGAAGATGTCCAAATCCAAGAAGAACGTCATCGACCCCGAGGCGCTCATCGAGGCGTACGGCGCGGATACGGCACGGCTTTTTAGCCTCTTTGCCTCGCCGCCCGAGCTCGATCTGGACTGGAACGAGAAGGGCGTGGAGGGCTCCTACCGCTTCCTTCGCCGCGTGTGGAGGATGGTCGCCGACAACGCCGACTGGCTGATCGACACCACCCCCTACAGCGAAGGCAAAATAGAGGGCAGGGCCAAGGATATCCGGCGCAAGACCCACGACACCATTCGCCGCGTAACCAAAGACATCGAGACGCGCTTTCACTTTAACACCGCCGTGTCGGCGATGATGGAGCTCGTTAACGAGCTCACCAGCTTCAAGGCCGACTCCGACACCGACCGCGCAGTCTTTCGCGAAGCGGTAAACGCCCTTGTGACCCTGCTCTGCCCAATGGTGCCGCATTTCTCCGAAGAGCTGTGGGAAGAGCTTGGCGGCGAAGGCCAGCTTTTGAACGCCAAGTGGCCCGATTACGATGAAGCCGCTCTGGCCCAGGACTCGATGGTGGTGATGGTGCAGATAAACGGCAAGGTGCGCGGCAAGCTCGAAATCCCCACCGGCGCAAGCCAGGAGGATGTCGAAGCCACCGCCAAGGCCGACGCCAACGTCTCCAAACACCTCGACGGCAAAAAGATCGTCAAGGTGATCTACGTGCCCGGCAAGATCTTGAATATCGTAGTGCGCTAGCTTCAAGCCTTCTTCAAACTAAAAGCGCCCCCGCTGTCTACACAACGGGGGCGCTTTTGGTTTTCAAATGTCTCTCGCATACGCACGCGAGGCGGCCTTTAAGCTGCCTGCCGGACGACAAGAAACCGCCCGGCTTGCTTCCTGCTACGATTTATTTGATTCCGGCTATGACTTCTCCGGGTTTTCCAGGTCAAGCAGCGCCTGTTTGCGCGCAATACCCCACCGGTAGCCACTCAACCCCCCATCGCTTCGCACCACGCGGTGACAGGGAACGACCACGGCAAGCTTGTTGGCCGCGCAGGCCCCGGCCACGGCGCGAACCGCCCTGGGGCTGCCGATGCTCTCGGCGACATCGGTGTAGCTGACGACCGCGCCCGGCGGGATCTCGCGGAGCGCGCTCCATACCCGTTCCTGAAAGGCCGTCCCCTGGATATCCAGAGGGAGCTCGACCCCGTCCTCCGGCTTTTCGATAAAAGCGACTACCTTCTCTACGACAGCTGAAAAATCCGGCCCGCCCTCTTCGATAACCGCTTTGGGGAA
>CAXMSR010000216.1:0-3170 GCA_964195725.1 uncultured Kiloniellaceae bacterium
CGTCGATCCAGATGGGCAGCGCCGCTTTGGCCCCTGTTTCATAACGGCCCAGCGGCGAATTGTCGTCGCGCCCCACCCAGACGCCGAGGGCTAGCTGGCTGGAAAAACCGATGAAGGAGGCGTCGCGCTGCTCGTCGGTGGTGCCGGTTTTGCCCCCCAGGTGAAAGGGCAGGTGCTTGGCTTTTCTGCCGGTGCCGTTTTGTACCACTTCACGCAGCATGTCGGCGGCGACGTAGGCGATCTCGGGCGCTAGACTGCGCCTGGGCGAGGGGGACGGCTCCCAGAGGCTTCTGCCGTCGGGGCCGTAGACGGCGCGTATCCGGTAGGGGGTAGGCCGCAGCCCACCCGAGGGCAGGGCGGCGTAGGCGGCGGTCAGCTCGTAGAGCGAGGCGCTCCCCACGCCCAGCGCCGAAGCCAGCCCCGTCCCCAGCTCGTCGGTGAACCCCATCCTTCGGGCGACGGCGGTTACGCGCGCCACGCCCAGCTGCTCCATCAGTTTCACGGCGGGCAGGTTTCGGCTCTGCGCCAGGGCGCGGCGCAGCGTCATCTTGCCCTTGAATTTTTTATCGTAATTTCTGGGAACCCAGGGCTTTTTCGGGTGCGAGCCGGGGAACTTTGCAGGTGCGTCGTAGAGGATGTCGGACTGGGTCATCCCCGCTTCGAGGGCGGCGATGTAGACGAAGGGCTTGAAGGTAGAGCCCATCTGCCTGCGCGCCTGGAAGGTGCGGTCAAACTTGCTCTTTTTCCAGTTGGCCCCGCCGACGTGGGCCAGCACCGCTCCGGTAGTCGGGTCGAGCGCCACCAGCGCGCCCTGGACCGGTTCGGTGTTTTTCGGGTGGCGCTCGGCGACGTTCACCAGCCCCTCGTCCATCGCTCTGGCCGCCTCCCTCTGGAGGTTGTAGTCCAGAGTGGTGTAGACCCTGAGGCCGCCTTTGTAGAGCTGTGTGGAGCCGAACTTTTTGATGAGCTCACGCCGCACGGCCTCGACGAAGTAGGGGGCGTTGGTGTCGGGGCGAGAATGCGGGGTGTCGGGCAACGGCTCGGCCCTGGCCGCCGCTGCCTCGTCCTCTGCGATCCAGCCGAGCGAGAGGAGGCGGTTTATGACGATGTTGCGGCGGTTTTTAGATTGCCCGGAGTCGCCGAAGGGGTTGTATCGCGAGGGGTTTTTCGGTATCGCAGCCAAGAGCGCTGCCTCGGCGAGGTTGAGGCTGCCCACCGATTTGCCGAAGTAGACGTCTGCCGCCGCCGCTACCCCGTGTGCGCCGTTGCCCAGATAGATCTGGTTGAGATAGAAGGAGAGGATCTCTTCCTTGGTGTAGGTCTGCTCGATCTCAAGGGCGAGGATCGCTTCGCGCAGCTTGCGTTCAAGGGTCTTGTCGGGGTTTAAAAAGAGCACCTTCGCCAGCTGCTGGGTGATCGTCGAGGCCCCCTGACGGTAGCCGCGCGCCACGAGGTTGGTGGCGATCGCTTTGATAACCCGGCCCACGTTGATCCCGAAGTGGTCGAAGAAGCGGTGATCTTCAATGGCGAGAAACGACTTTACCAGAAGGGGCGGCATCTCTTTAAGTTCTACCGGGGTGCGCCGCTCGGCTGCGAACTCGGCGAGGACCTGGGAGTCGGCGCTGTAGATTATCGTCGAGGACGCCGGCCTGTACTGCTCCAGCGCCATCACCTCGGGCAGCCCGCCACCGAGTACCGTCAGCGCGCCGATGATGCAGCCGGTCGCCGCCGCTATGGCAAGCCCCAGGGCTGCGGCCAGCCATTTCAATTTCTCGGCTCCGCTGTTGTCCTCTTCTTGTCTGCCAGCTGGTAGGCATCGACGATCTTTTGTACCAGCGGGTGACGCACGACGTCGTCGCGGGTAAAGTGCGAGAACGCGATGCCCTCTACGTCTTTCAAAATGCGGCACGCATGTATCAGCCCCGAGTCCTTGCCAGAGGGCAGGTCTATCTGGGTGATGTCGCCGTTAATGACCGCCTTTGAATCGAAGCCAAGGCGGGTGAGAAACATCTTCATCTGCTCGGGCGTCGTGTTCTGCGCTTCGTCGAGGATGACGAACGAATCGTCCAGGGTGCGCCCGCGCATAAAGGCGAGGGGGACGACTTCGATCGAGCCGTTTTCAACCAGGCGGGTGGTCTTGTCCACGTCCATCATCGTGTGGAGCGCGTCGTAGAGCGGGCGCAGGTAGGGGTTGACCTTGGCCTGCATATCGCCGGGCAGGAAGCCGAGCTTTTCTCCGGCCTCGACGGCGGGCCTGCACAGGATGATGCGCCGAACCTCTTTGCGGGTGAAGGCGGCGATGGCCATCGCCATCGCGAGGTAGGTCTTCCCGGTGCCCGCAGGCCCTATGCCAAAGACTATGTCGCGGCTGCGGATGGCGTCGATGTAGGCTTTTTGCGCGGTGGACTTGGGGGTGATGACCCGCTTGTCGGAGCTTACGAAGACCTGATCGAGGAAGATATCCTTCAAGTTGGCCCTGCTGTTTGCCTTGAGGATGCGCGCGGCGTGGTCTACGTCGGTGCGGTAGAGGGGGTAGCCCTCTTTAATGAGCGCGTAGAGCTGGTTGAGCACGGCCTTGGCGAGCGCTACCTCGTCAGCCTCGCCCTCTAGCCGTATGATGTTGCCGCGTGCGCTGATCTTTAGCCCCGGCAGGGCGTTTGCCAGCTCGCGCAGGTTGGCCTCGCCCGCGCCGGTGAGGGTGCTGAATTTAGAGGTGTCGGGAAATTCCAGTTTGTCCAACGTCTTGGGTACCTTTATTGCCCGCTTTGGGCGCAAACCGCAAAACCGGCGGTGATCTCGCCGTGCCTGTCCTGCCGGGGGTATCTGTGCAAGGCGCTTGGCCGTCTGCTTTTTCGGCGGGATGAGGGCGTGGAGAGGAGCTTTTCAAGTGCTGAGAATAGCAAATTGAACATGCACTTGAAAGACGATTCTTTTAGCCACTTGTTGAACTCTCTAGTGTCTGTTATTGTTGACTTATAGGAAGAAGTCTTACGTTTAGAGTTCGGATGCGTTCGGTCCGTAGATTTTATTGGAGGACATTATGGCTGTTATTACAATTTCCAATCAGTTTGGTGCTGGCGGTCCGCTGCTTGGCCAGGAGTTGGCAAAGCGGCTTTCGCTGGATTATTTCGACAAGGAGATAATCCACAAGGTGGCTCTGGAAGTTAACG
>CAXMSR010000217.1:0-3159 GCA_964195725.1 uncultured Kiloniellaceae bacterium
TGGCCGATATGGCCACCGAGATCGACGCTGCGCGCCTTATGGTCTATCAGGCGGCGTGGCTAAAAGATCAGGGCGTCAAGAGCTACGGACATCAGTCGGCTATGGCGAAGCTCTTTGCCTCGGATGTGGCGATGAAGGCGACCCGCGAGGCGATTCAGGTCTTCGGCGGCTACGGCTACATCGACGAATATCCGGTGGAGCGCTTCTACCGCGATGCAAAGATTACGGAGATATACGAAGGCACCAGCGAGGTGCAGAAGATCGTGATCGCCCGTAATGTCCTCAAGGATTAGTTCGGAAAACCACATTTTTTATGGTTTTTCAAAGTGGAGCCTTTTGTAGCGGCACCATATTTGTGTATAAGAGTACGAACGTTTGCGCAAGGCAGGCGTTTGAAACCGAGCTTACATTAAAATCCCGGTGTTTTCGGGATTGCAAACTACGGAACGAAGGCAGATGGGAAACGCATTCGACTTCGGATTGATAGTAATCGCGGCCATGGTTTTTACCGCCGGGATGTGGTTGAAGACGCTGCGCATACGTTTTGGCGAGGCTGAAAACCGCACGGATAGAATTATCGATCGGATAAGGGACGCCCTGGTGTCCATCGGCACCCACACAAAAATCCGCAAGGAGAAACCGCAGGGCGACATGCACTACCTGCTCTTTCTTGCCTTCATGGTGCCCCTGTCGGTGATAGTGCTGGTGCAGTTCGGAGTGAGGTTGCCCTCGGTTTTGGGCGCGCTGCTCTCCTTCACCCTTGAGATCGTCGCCGTGTGCGGCATCTACGGCACCACCATGCTGGCGATCAGGCGCTACCGCGACAAACCCGAGGCGCTGGACTCCAAATGCGAGGACGCCGTCGCCTACGTGGTGCTCTACGCGATCTTCGCCACCGGCTTTTTAACCGAGGGGATGCGCATAGCCGCCGGGGCCTCGCCCGCCAGCCTTCTCACCCCCTTTGGTTTTCTACTCAGCTTTCCCTTCGGAGTGTTTCCCCAGACGACGCTTATGTCGCTTCTGGAGGGGATGTGGCGGCTGCACCTGTATCTGGTGCTCTTCACGCTGGCTACACTGCCCTTCGGCAAGTTCTCGCACATCGTCTTTGGCACGCTGAACACCATTTTTCGCAATCGCGGCCCCAAGGGGGCGTTTGCGCCGATAGACATCGACAACGCCGAGGTCTTCGGCGTGGGGCAGGTCGAGCTCTTCACCTGGAAGCAGCTTTTGGATCTGGATGCGTGTGTGCGCTGCGGCCGCTGTCAGGAAAAGTGCCCCGCTTTTGCCACCGACAAGACGCTTAACCCCAAGAAGATCATCCAGGACATAAAGACGCACCTGTCGGCCAAGACCCCTGCGCTCCTCATGGGCAAGGGCGACGAATTTGAAGATACGCTCATCGATGGCAAGGGTGTTCAGCAGGACGACATCTGGAGCTGCACGACGTGTCGCCACTGCATGGAAGTGTGCCCCATGCACATCGAGCATGTGGACAAGATAGTAGACATGCGCCGCCACATGGTGCTCATGGAAGGCGCGATGCCCCAAGAGCTGGTGCTGGTGAATAAAAACCTCGAGAACAACTTCAACCCCTGGGGCGTGGGCTGGTCGGAACGAAACGACTGGATGCGCCGCAGAAGTGTTGCGCCGCGCATCCTCACCGAGGAGGAGAACCCCAAGTTCGACATCCTCCTCTGGATCGGCTGCGCCGGGAGCTTTGATGATCGCTACCAGCGCGTGGTGGCCTCGCTCGTTAAAGTTCTGGATCACGCGGGGATAAGCTACGGAGTGCTTGGCGGCGGTGAAAAGTGTTGCGGCGACCCCGCGCGCTCCACCGGCAACGAGTACCTCTACCAGTCGCTGGCGATGGAGAACATAGAGACGATGAAGGGGCTGGGCGTTACAAAGATCCTCGCCCCCTGCCCCCATTGCCTGAAAACGCTCTCCACCGAGTATCCGCAGTTTGGCGGCGACTTCGAGGTGGTACACCACTCGACATACCTTCTGGAGCTGGTGGCCGAACACCGCTTGCACCTTAATAAAGATATGCCCCGGCAGATAACGCTGCACGACTCGTGCTATCTGTCGCGCTACGCCGACATCACCGAAGAGCCCCGCGAGCTGTTAAAGAGCGTGGGCGGGGTCGAGTTGGTGGAGATGGAGCGTTCGGGCACCGACAACTTCTGTTGCGGCGCGGGCGGCGGGCGCATGTTCATGGAAGAAGAGGGCGAGCGCATAAACAACGTCCGCACCAACGAGGCGCTGGAGACGGGGGTCGACACCATCTGCTCGGCGTGCCCGTTTTGCCTGACGATGCTCTCCGACGGACTAAAAGCAGTCGGCAAGGAAGAGGACGTGGCCGTGCTCGATCTGGCCGAAATCATAGAAAGGGCACTGGTATGAACGGCGCGCGCATAAAATGGCTTGCGGGCCCGCTTGTTATAGTGACGATGGTGCTGGGCATCGGTGTTGTGGCCCAGGCTGCGAAACCGGCCGAGCCGATCTTCATCCCCCCGAAGGAGAAGATCGAAGCGCCGTTTACCAACGACAAGTGCCTGAAGAACTGCCACGGCGAGCCCGAGCTCTACTCAGGCTCGGCGACGGGGAAAAAGCGGCACATCTTCGTAGATGTGGAGGGTTACGTCTTTTCCGTCCACGGGAAAAAAGGCATCTGGTGCATCGATTGCCATCACGGGGCCGACCCCAACGTGCATCCGCGCGAGGGCTACCCCAAGGCCGATTGCCGCGCCTGCCATTCCCACCGCGACCCCACCAGCTATTTTCCCAAAACCGCGCTGTCGCGGATAAAGGAAAAAGAGATCGAGCCCCCACGCAACGAGCTTCTCAAGGGCGACATCTGGAACGAGAGCAAACACGGCTGGGCCTATAACAACAACCGCGTTGGCTCGCCGTTCTGCTCCGATTGCCATACGGCCCACTACGTGCGGCCCACTGATGACCCGGCTTCTACCGTGCACGAGGACAACCTCGCCGAGACCTGCGGGAGCTGTCACCAGCCGCAGGTGCGAAACTACTCGGTCGGTGGCGCGCTGGCGCGCTGGCGGCTGGGCGGCCACGGCAAGGGCGATATTTCCGAGAGCTATACGAACAAACGCTGCCTCGCCTGTCATCAGGGTCAGGCGGCTCACGGCGAAGAAG
>CAXMSR010000218.1:0-3157 GCA_964195725.1 uncultured Kiloniellaceae bacterium
TCCTGCCTCGTCGTCGGTACCCATCCCCGGCCCAATTGCAATGGCGTCCACCTTTTCGAGCAGAGGCTGCAAAAGCGTCAGGTGTTCGTGGAGCCACCGCTCGCCCGTACCCAGCGGCGCGGTCATCGCCTCCACCGGCAGGCGCGCCTCGCTCATTAATCCGCCGGGAAACGCCATCGTCACCAACCCCGCACCCGCGCGCCGCGACGCCAGGGCCGCCAGCGTGGCCGCGCCCATCTTGCCGCGCCCGCCTGCCAGCACCAAGAGGTGCCCGAAGTTGCCCTTGTGCGACTCGGAGGAGCGCATGAAGCTTCCATGATAGTCAATCGCCTCTACCAGATACATGTCGGGCGAGACCCTGGCCTCCAGCCCCTTGGGGATGCCGATATCCACTACTACGACTTCGCCACAGAGCGACGCCCCGGGGCGCAGATGGTGCCCCTTTTTGGCGAAACCAAAAGTCACAGTGAGCTGCGCGTGGGCCGCGCACCCCAGTATGCTGCCGGTATCGGCGCAGAGCCCGGAGGGCAGATCCACCGCCACCACCGGAGCAATGGTCTCGTCCATCGCCTCGATCAGCCGGGCGAAGACGCCGGTCACTTCGCGCTTTAACCCCGTGCCGAAGAGGGCATCGACTATGAGCACGCTCTGCGCTGCCATCGCGCAAGCCTTATCGACGTTGCCGTCGCCGACCTCTTCCACTTCACCGCCGGAGGCGAGATAGGCGTCCAGATGTACGCGCGCGTCGCCGCTTACTTTTCCAACCGTTCCACACAGCAGGGTGCGCACCCGGTGCCCCTCGTTCATGAGGCAGCGGGCGATGACGTAGCCGTCGCCGCCGTTGTTACCCGTGCCGCACACCACCAGCGTGGGGCCGCGCCCAAGGAGCGGGGCAAAGCGCGCCCTTATAGCCTCGACGACTCCTCTGCCGGCGTTCTCCATCAACACCGGGCCGGGTAGCCCCACCTCGTCGATGGTGTAGCGGTCCAGCTTTGCCATGCGTTCGGAATCCAGTAAAGCTCTCATCTTTCGCCTCGCATCCCCTCAGCCCTCAAGGACAACTACCGCCACCGCCATCGCGCGCTCGTGGGTTATCGTCACAAGTGCGCGCTTGACGCCCATGATCTGCGCGCGCTGCTTGGCACCTGCGTGAAATTCCAGCTCGGGTGCGGTATCGCCGCCCCCCACCAGCTCGACGTCGTGCCAACCCACCGATTGCCCATAGCCTGTGCCCAGCGCCTTCATCGCCGCCTCTTTGGCCGCAAAACGCGCCGCCAAGCCGGGGGCCGGGAATTTTCGTTCCATGCAGAAATCAAGCTCGCGCCGGGTAAATACCCTGTTAAGGAAGCGCTCGCCGTGTTTGTCGATGTTCGAGCGTATTCGCTCGATCTCCACCAGATCTATGCCCAAGCCGATAATCATGGCTATCCCAACGACTCGCTTATCAGCGCCTTGTACTGCTTTACCGCTTCGGCTAGGCCGACAAAGATCGCCCTGCCGATGAGGGCGTGGCCGATGTTGAGCTCTTCAAGGTGGGGCAGAGCGACGACCGGGGGCAGGTTCTTCAGGTTCAGGCCATGCACCGCGTGAACCGCCAACCCCTCGTCGTGGGCCGCCTGGGCGGCGTCGCACAATCGTTTGAGCTCGGACGTTTGCCCGGAGGTTCCCCACACTTCGGCATAAGCTCCGGTGTGCAGCTCCACCGCGTCGGCACCTGTTCGGGCCGAGGCCCTTACCTGTTCGACATCGGGGTCGATAAAAAGGCTGACCCTTATCCCACCAGCGCGAAGACGGCCAACGGCGCTGGTTATCGCCTCAAGGTTGCCCTTGATCCCCAGACCGCCCTCGGTGGTTAGCTCTTCGCGCTTTTCCGGCACGAGGCACACCGTGTAGGGGCGGGCTTCAAGGGCGATCGCCACCATCTCTTCGGTTACCGCCATCTCCAGGTTGACCGGAACGGTGGCGGTGCCCAACATGCGGTCAAGATCGTGATCCTGTATGTGGCGGCGATCTTCGCGAAGGTGCAGGGTTATCTGGTCCGCGCCCCCAAGCTCGGCCTGCACGGCCGCCCATACGGGGTCGGGCTCGTTAATCATGCGTGCCTGGCGCACCGTGGCGACGTGGTCGATGTTTACTCCCAGCCTTATCATCTTAGCTCTCCCGAAAGTGGCCGCTAGGCTCCTATTTTGTCGATCACCACCGAAGAGATCTGCTCGGTGAGTGCTCTTATTTCGTCTTCGCTCTCGCCCTCCATCATAACGCGCAGCTTGGCTTCGGTGCCCGAGTAGCGCACCAGGACTCTGCCCCTTGAGCCCAGCTGCTCTTGGGCATGCCTGATGGCGGCCTGCACCTGCGGCATTTCGTCGAGCGGCAATTTCTCGGTGACCATGATGTTCTGCAATACCTGGGGCAGCGGTGTCATCGTGTTGGCGACTTCGCTCATGGCGACACCCCGCTCCGCCACTTCCGACAAGACCATCAGCGCCGCCAGGGTGCCGTCTCCGGTGGTGGCGTGGTCGAGAAAGACGAGGTGGCCCGATTGCTCGCCACCCAGGTTAAAGCCGCCCTGGCGCATACGCTCTACCACGTAGCGGTCGCCGACATCGGTGCGTTCAAGGGCTATCCCGTTTTTGCGAAGAGCGATCTCAAGCCCCATGTTGCTCATAACGGTGGCGACGACGGTGTCTTTGGCGAGCTCGCCGCGACGCTTGAGAGCCAGCGCGCAGATCGCCATTATCCGATCACCGTCCACCACTTCGCCCTTCTCGTCCACCATTATAAGGCGGTCGGCGTCGCCATCGAGCGCGATGCCCAGGTGCGCGCCTTCCCGCTTTACCCGCTCGGCCACATTTTCGGGGTGGAGGCTGCCGCACTCGTGGTTGATATTTTCACCGTCGGGCTCGACCCCGACGGCGATCACCTGCGCGCCCAGCTCTTCGAAGACCGCCGGGGCGACCTTATAGGCGGCTCCGTTGGCGCAGTCCACTACGATCTTTAGCCCTTCGAGGGTGAGCCCCTTGGGGAACTTGGTCTTGAGGTGGACTATGTAGCGCCCCACGGCATCGTCGATGCGGTAGGCCTTGCCCACTGCGGTGGCGGTGGGCCTGACGTGCTCTATCAGGTCGCCGAAGACGTGGCGCTCAATCTCCAACTCAAT
>CAXMSR010000219.1:0-2874 GCA_964195725.1 uncultured Kiloniellaceae bacterium
GTACTCTTCCTGGTGCATGCCGTGACGTGCTTTGAAGGTTATCGTCTTCTCCAGGTTCTGCTCCAGCGCTTCAAGGCCGGCGCGTTCCTCCTCGCAGATGAAGGCGACCACCTCTTTGTTGGCCTCGATCACAATGTCTTTTCCGGGCAGCTGGCGATGTTTGCGGCGTATCTCCCTGAAAATCTCGGCGGTGACGGTGGCCTTGGAGCGCACCAGCCCGGTGCCGTCGCAGTAGGGGCAGTGCTCGGAGAGCGAACGACCCAGATTCTCGCCCACCCGCTTGCGCGTCATCTCCACCAGCCCAAGGCTCGATATCTCCAGCAGGTTGGTTCTGGCGCGGTCTTTTTCAAATTCAGTGCGGAACGACTCGAAGACCCGCAGGCGGTTGTCCTCTTCTTCCATGTCGATGAAGTCGATGATGATGATGCCGCCGATATTTCTCAGCCGCAGCTGATAGGCGATCTCACGGGCGGCCTCCAGGTTGGTCTTGAGGATCGTCTCTTCCAGATTGCGCTTGCCCACAAAAGAGCCGGTGTTGACATCGATGGCGGTAAGGGCCTCGGTCAGCTCAATGATGATGTAGCCGCCGCTTTTGAGCCACACGCGCTTTTCCAGCGCACGCGATATCTCGATCTCCACCCCGTAGAACTCGAAGATCGGCTCGGGGCGGCTGTATAGCTCCACAGCCATCTTCGCCTCGGGCACGTAGGTCTCTACAAACTCCACCGTGCGCCGGTACTGGTCGGAGGAGTCCACCACTATGCGCCGCACAGCGGGGTTGTAGAGATCGCGCACCGAACGCGAGATCAGGTCGAGGTCGGCGTGGAGAACGTTGGGGGCGCAGGCGGGCTTGGCGCGCACCGCGATCTGTTCCCACAGCCTTACCAGAAACTCCATCTCCGACCTTAGTTCGTCGGGGCCACAGTCCACCGCCACGGTGCGGACGATGAAGCCGCCGGGGGAATCTTCGCCCAGCTCTTCCACCATCGATCTCAGGCGGTTTCGCTCATCCTCATCCTCGATGCGGCGCGACACGCCCACATGGTCGACGTTGGGCAGAAATACGATATTGCGGCCGGGCAAGCTGATGTGCTGGGTGATGCGCGCGCCTTTTCTGCCCAGCGGCTCCTTTGCCACCTGTACGATGATCTCCTGGCCCTCGTGCAAGAGGTTGTCGATGGAGACGGTGGGACGGCGGCGCTGGTGAAAGTCCTCCTCCGTCTCGCCCTCTTCAGGCATGTGGCGCGTCTGCCCTTCCACGTCAGAGACGTAGAGGAAGGCCGCTTTTTCCAGACCGATATCCACGAAAGCCGCCTGCATGCCGGGCAGCACCCGGCTAACGCGTCCTTTGTAGATCGAGCCGCCGATCCTTTTTTCACGAGCGGGTTCGAACGCTATCTCACTCAAGACCTTGTTCTCCATCAGCGCCACCCGTGTTTCCTGGGGGGTTACGCTGATGATGATCTCCTGCTCCACGGTGGGAGCGCCGCGTTGGGTTTCCATTATCAGTCCTTTATATAAATTAGATTCTCTTCATTTCGGTCTTCACCACGCGCGCAAGGGCGCGCTGCCCTGCGTCCATCTCAAGGAGCGTGTGGACGAGCTTTTCAGGGGCGATCGATCTTCCGTCCTTTGCGCGTTCAAGGCTCAGGCGCACCACGCCGCCCTCGTACCAGAGGCTGCGCACAAAGGCTTTGGCGTCCGAAGCGATGTCGGGCTTGTTCTTGCGGTGCTTTATCACCGTAAGCTCCGTGAGCCCGTCAAAGCGCCGCGCTACCTCGTCCCAGCCGCCCTCGGCAGCGGCAAGCTCATCTGCCGCTACGGTGGGTGTAAGTTCATAATACTCCAAAACTGCGCCGCCGGTGATCCCTTTCGTCCCCTCCTCGACGACCCACAGGTCGTCTACACGGAGCCCCTGTGGCAGGCGGGCGTTTATCGACTGCGCCAACTCGCTTAGCCGTGGCAGCTCTACGACGCGCATCTCGCCGACTTCGCAGAGGCTCTCGGTGCCCAGCGAGAGCGCTGCGCCGAGCTGGAACTTCGGATGCGGATTAAAACCCTGCGAGTGGGCGAACTTCACCCCCGCCGAGCGAAAGGCGCGCAGAAGCATCTTCGCCGTCTCCAGATGCGAGAGGAGCCGCGAAGGCCCGGCCTTGGCGAAACCAAAGCGCACCCGCCAGAAGGGTTCATCCTTGGCGACAGGTTTTGCAGCGGCTTTGCCGCCCTCTTCGGCCACAACCTCGGGCACAACCTCGGCAACCGGAGGTGCAGGAACCGGTTCCGGATAGGTAAAGGGTTCCAATGCCTTATAGGGCTTTAGCGTCTTGAAATCGCAGAGTCCGCACCCGGTGCAATCGTCAACGCGGCAATCGGGCGTCGTCACCACGGCGGCGGCCTTTTCCAGCTCACTCTTCAGAAATTTTTCGCTGACTCCGATGTCAACCAGCCCCCATGGGATCGGCGCATCCAGCGCGCGCTCTGCCAGAAACTCTTCACCATCAAGCCCCACCTCTTCCAGGGCCTCGCGCCATTTGGCGGCGTTGAACTCTCCGCCCCAGCCGTCCATGCGGCACCCCTTATTGTAGGCTGCGAGGATCGCGCCGCCCACCCGCCTGTCGCCACGGGCCATGATGCCTTCCAGCCAGCTCATCCAGACGTCGTGGAGCTTGAGGTTCACCTTTTTCCCGGGGATCTCCTTATAGAACTGCTGCTGGAACTCCAACAGCTCTTCCGGCGGCACCTGACGGCTCCACTGAAAGGGCGTATGGGGCTTGACGACGAAGTTTGAGACCGACACCGTGACCCTGCCGCGCCCGCCGGGGGCCAACCCGGCAATACGGCGCACCAGCGCACAGAGCGCGTCGCGATCCTCCT
>CAXMSR010000219.1:2884-3155 GCA_964195725.1 uncultured Kiloniellaceae bacterium
CCCGGCGTCAAAAACTTTCTTTACCGACGCCATTATCTCTTCGTCGCTGAAATCCTTATTGATGGCGCGCCGCAGCTTTTCGCTGCCCGCCTCGGGGGCCAGCGTAAAACCGCTCTTTCGCACCCGCGCTATCTCTTCCATCAGCCGGGGATCGAGCCCGTCCACCCGAAGGCTGGGCAGGCTGACCGAGACGTGGTCGTCGCAGTGGGCGTCCATCAACCCCACCAGCAGCGGCCCGATGCAAGAGTAGTCTCCGGTGGAGAGCGACAAT
>CAXMSR010000220.1:0-3155 GCA_964195725.1 uncultured Kiloniellaceae bacterium
GAGGTAGCCTCGACGGTGCGCTCGGCCAGGCGTCGCACTTCGCCGGCGACCACTGAAAAACGCTTGCCGTGCTCTCCGGCACCCGCCGCCTCGATCGCCGCGTTCAGCGCCAGCAGATGGGTCTGCTCGCTTATGTTGTCAATGATTGAGACGATGCCGCCGATCTTGCCAGACTTTCGCCCCAGCTCGACGCTGGCTTCGGCGATGGCGCGCACCTTGTTTTTTACCGCCTCCATGTCGTTTACGACGTTGGAGACCTCTTCGGCGACGGAGCGGATCGAGATGACGTTGGTCGATATCTGGCTTGAGGTAGCGGCGATCTCCTGGGCCGTCGAGGTGACTTCGTGAACCGACGCCGCCTGCTCTGCCGCGCCGCCCGACTGCTCCATCGCCACGCTAAGCAGCTCTTGGCTTGAGGAGTCCAGCTCTTTTATGCTCTCGTCGATCAAGTGGTAGGTTGCCAGCGATTCGTTGACGGCGTCGCGCAGATAGTTTCTCAGCGTGCTTATCGCCATGCCTATCTGGTGTACCTCGTCCTCGGACTTGACGGCATATATCGGAGGTGAGATCGCCCTGGGCGAGCTTTTTAGCCCCCTTCAGCACCCGGTAGAGCGGAGTGAGCACCAGCCCGCTGATGAGCAGATGCAGCGCAATGACGGTTATAGCCAGCGCCAGCACAAAGCCGATCAATGTTTCGATGCGGATCGTCTCTATGAGCGCCAGCTCGTCATCCATGTTGCGGCTAAGCATTATCGCCCCTAAAAACTCTCCCGGCCGGTGGTGGCAACCAAGGCAGCTTTCGTCGGCTAAAAGCGGTATGGAGACAAGGACTTCGTCTCCATAGGCTTTCTCGATGGGGGCGTTGCTGATCTGGGCCAGGTCCCACTGCCGCAAGACGAACTCGCCCGCCAGGGGGTTGCCTACTTTGGATTTATGACTGCTGTACCTGACCACTCCCTGATTGTTGACGATGTCGATAAAGTCCACGCTTTTTGACCGGACTGCAGCCTCAAGCATGTCGGGCATGTGCTCGTAGTTATTGGACTTCATCACCATCGTGAGCGAGCTCTTGATGACGTCGGCCATGTGGAGATTGTGCCCGGCCACGACCTTCAGCATCGTCTGCCTGGTCTGGTAGGACGAGTACCACTGCGTGCCACCGAAGACGATTATGATAATCGTGCTCATGGAGATGAGGATTTTCAGCGAAAGCCGTTCATTTACATATTTAAACATCTGGTCCTCCAAAGATGAGCTGCGCCGTAACCTGACCGCTACCGTTAGCCCGCTTTTATGCAGACGTTGGCATCCAGCACTAATATGTGTTCCCCGTCCATCTCCAACACGTTTGCGATCAGGTGCTCCCGAACGGTGTCGTACTGCTTTAGCAGGGCTTTAGAGGCCTTTGAGAGGTCGAGCGGTTCGACATTGTACACCCAATCGACCAGAAGTGCCGTTTCATCTGCGCCATCCTCTATTATCACCAGTTGGCCGCGCTTGCCGGGCGGGGTTGTCCCCATGCCCGCCAGATAGCGCAGATCGGTCACCGAGATAGGCACCCCGCGCACTGAAGTGACGCCCAGAATATGGGTGGGCAGGTTGGGCAGCGGCATCGCCTTCGAGTAGGGCACCACCCCACGACAGCTGGCGACGTCGATGGCGAACTTTACAGCACCTATGCGAAACGCCACATGGCTGGTGCCGGTGGGCGCCTCGTCTGCAAGCGAGCGCTCCACCATCTGATCCCAGAACTGCTTTAGCTCTTCGGGGCTGTACTCGCGAAACATCCCCTCGCCGGGCTGAGCGCTCATTTCCAGTTATCCTCGCTGTCTTGTTCTATGGCTTCGGCCACCAACCCCAGTATCGCCTCCAGCCCCAGGCCTCCGGTGGCCCAGGCGGGGCACTTGGCCGACGACTTCAGGATAGCCAGGGCACCCTTCATCTCGGCGGCGAATTCGTCAGTTCTACCAATGCGTTTAAGCACCCAGGCGCGATTGAAATGCGCCATAAAAAAGGTGTCGTCGGCGGCAAGCGCCTTCTCGTAGCTCGCCAGGGCGTTGGCGTACAGCCCCGCCCTCTCATCGAGCAGGCCGAGCATGAAGTGGGTCTCGGCTATCGGCTGGCTGTGGTCGGCCACCTCGGCCAGCATGTCGCGCGCCTCTATCTCGCGCCCCTGGTTGGAGAGCAGGATCGCCATGCCGGTCTTTCCCAGCGGAAAACCGGGGGCGCTCTTCAAAAGCTGCTTGAACCGTTCACCAGCTTGCACGAACTCTTCACGTCCCAATAGCTCCAGCCCCTCGCTGTAGACAGCATAGAGCCTGCTGTCAAACGGTGGCTGAGAGGCTTTCGGCGTGGGTGTACGGCTCGGCATTTCGGTCTTCGGCTCTGACTTGCGAAAGTAGAAGGCGCCCATCTCATGCACGATGTTTATGCCGGCGGGCAGCGGGCGCAGCGTTTCGGCAGAGCCGCAAAAGAGTCCGCCGCCCTCTTCGAGCGCGCCGGTGAGGCTACGCACCACCCGTCCGGTGGTGCTTCGGTCAAAATAGATCGCCACGTTTCGGAAAAAGATGCTGTCGAAAGGCCCGTTGAGCCGGATCCAATCGTCTAGCTCATCGCCCACGAAGTTGACCTGACTAAACGACACCCTGGCCTTTAGCTTTTCATCGACGGTATAGCTTGTGCCCTCGGCATGAAACCAGCGTTCGCGCAGACGGGGCGGGAGGTTTCGCAGCGCGCGCGCGGCGTAGACGCCGTTGGTGGCGCGGCAGAGATGGAGCGGATGAAGATCGGTGCCGACGACGTGGACGTCGGCATCGTCGCCCAGCGCCTCTAGCGCCGCCATCGCCACTGAGTATGCTTCCTCGCCTGTGGAGCAGCCCGCGCTCCATATCTTTACCGCCCTTTCGGGGCCAAAGCGCGCGCGGCGCTCTAGCAGGAGGCTCTTTAAGGCGTTCATCTGCCCCGAATAGCGCCAGAAATAAGTCTCGCCAACCACAATCAACGAGGCCAGCAGCATCAGCTCTCTTCGCCCACGCTCGCCGCCGAGGCGTCTTTCATATTCGCTCAGCGAGCTGGACAGCTTGGCCACCATGCGCTCTTTGACGGCGGTGCGAAAGGTGCTCCACCTGGCGGTGCGAACCTCGATACCAGTGCGC
>CAXMSR010000221.1:0-3119 GCA_964195725.1 uncultured Kiloniellaceae bacterium
CGCCTACTCGGCAGACATAAAGATATAATTCCCGATTGCGAGGGTTTAGAATCATGAAAAGCTACATGGCCACTGCTGAAATGACGAACCACGAGTGGTTCGTCGTTAACGCCCAGGGCAAGACATTGGGGCGCTTGGCGACACGTATCGCCGACGTTCTGCGCGGCAAGCACAAACCCACCTTCACCCCCCATGTGGACACGGGTGACTTTGTGGTGGTTGTAAACGCCGAGAAGATACACATGACCGGCAACAAGCTGGACCAGAAGATGTACTGGTGGCACACCGGCCATCCGGGAGGCATCCGGGGTCGCAACGCTCGTCAGCAGCTGGAAAAGAAGCCGGAAGAAGTAATCAAGGCTGCCGTACGCGGTATGCTTCCCAAGAATCGTCTCGGTCGCAAATTGATCGGTAAACTTAAAGTCTACGCAGGCGCCGAGCATCCGCACGAAGCTCAGATGCCCAAGACTCTTGACAACTAGAACCGGAGATCAGCCCAAATGAGCTACATCCAGGCCACCGGCAAGCGTAAAACCTCCATCGCCCGCATCTACATGAAAGCTGGCGAAGGCAACTTCGACATCAACGGCGGACGTACCCTTCAGGACTACTTCCCCCGCGACACACACCGGCGCTCCGTACTTGCTGCGCTCACCCTTACCGAGAAGGTCTCCGACTTCGACTTCAAGGTAAACGTACAGGGTGGCGGCATCACCGGACAGGCTGAAGCGATACGCCACGGCATCGCCAAGGCGCTGCTTGAGGTAGACGCAGAGCTTCGCCCCTCGCTCAAGGCCGAAGGCCTTCTGACCCGCGACGCACGTATCGTTGAACGCAAAAAATACGGCCGTCACAAGGCACGTAAAAGCTGCCAGTTCTCCAAGCGTTAATCCTCATCCGCAATTCACTTGCGGATTCGAGCAAAAGAGCCCCTGTTGGGGCTCTTTTTGTTTTTGGGCTCATGGCGTATGCTAAGTGAACATCATAATAGCTAAACTGGAGTCAGCGACATGATCAAAGCAGGCATAATCGGAGCCAGCGGCTACACCGGAGCCGAGCTCGTCAGGATCTTAACGCGACACCCCAAGGTGGAGATAAGCGTCATCACCTCGCGCCAGTACGCGGGCCAACCCCTGGGCGCGTGCTATCCGGGGCTGGCGCACCTGCCGCTCGCCTTTGTGAGCCACGAAGACGACGACGTCTTTGATGGGGCCGACGTCTTCTTCACAGCACTGCCCCACAAGGCGGCGATGGACGCGGTAAAGCGCTGCCTCGACAGGGGCAAGAAAGTCATCGATCTCTCGGCGGACTTTCGTCTGGCAAAGCTCTCAGGCTACGAAGAACACTACGGGCCGCACTCGTGCCCCGAGCTTTTGTCGGAAGCGGTCTACGGCCTCTCCGAGCTCTACACCGACGAGGTGTCCGGGGCCCGGCTCGTCGCCAACCCCGGCTGCTACCCCACCTCGGCGCTCTTGCCGCTGATGCCGCTGGTAAAAGCGGGGCTGATAGAGCTGGGCGACATCATCATCGACTCAAAATCCGGCGTCTCCGGCGCAGGGCGCGGCGCAAGTCAGGCAACGCACTACTGCGAAGTGGGCGAAGGGTTCAAGGCCTACAAAGTAGCCTCGCACCGGCACACCCCCGAGATCGAAGCGCAGCTGTCGTTAGCGGCCAAAAGCGACGTGCGGGTCACCTTCACTCCGCATCTGGTGCCGATGAGCCGGGGAATGCTCTCCACCATCTACGTAAAACCGGCCGGGGCGACCGGGCGCGCTGAAGTGGAAAAGCTCTGGGGCAAAACCTACAAAGACTGCCCCTTCGTTCAAATCGCCCAGGGCGACCAGCTCCCCGACACCGCGCATGTTCGCGGCACCAACCGCTGTGTAATGGCCGTGCGGGAAGACAAGCGCACCGGACGATTGATAATCTTGTCCGCCATCGACAATCTGGCAAAGGGCGCTTCGGCCCAAGCCGTGCAGAACTTGAATATCATGATGGGGTGGGATCAGGAGTTGGGGATTCCGCAGGAGCCTATGTTTCCGTAGAAGATTG
Source organism: uncultured Kiloniellaceae bacterium (assembly GCA_964195725.1). Classification (GTDB taxonomy): domain Bacteria; phylum Desulfobacterota; class Deferrisomatia; order Deferrisomatales; family BM512; genus CAXMSR01. The sequence continues at coordinate 2,053 of CAXMSR010000221.1, forward strand.
GCTCGCGCACACGAATTAAAAGAGCCCCTGGAGAAATCCGGGGGCTTTTTTGTTTGGGATGTGAATCGGGGGCTCGGTCAGAGTCTGAGTCAAAGTCAAAGTCAAAGGCGTTTCGCTCGCTACCTTCGGCAGCTTTACGTTTGACTGAAAACAGACAAAAAAAGCCCGCCTTTTAAGGGGCGGACTTCACGTCTTCCGTTTTTATATACCCTGAAAAATACCCCTGCGCGATCAGATAGCCCCAAGTTTACTCAACGCCTCGATCTCATCGGGGCCAAAACCCCAGTCGGAGAGTATCTCTCTTGAATGCTCTCCCGCTGCTGGAGGAGGCCCTTGTATTTCTGGAGCGGTGCGGCTAAAGCGGGGTGCCGGTGCTGGCTGGGTTACGCCGTCGATCTCTACAAAAGTCCCTCTGGCCTTGTTGTGCGGGTGGTGCGGGGCTTCGTCCATACTAAGCACGGGTGCGACACAAGCGTCGGTTCCTTCCAGGAGCTCACACCACTGCCCGCGCGTTTTGGTGATGAAGATAGCGGCCAGCTTTTCCTTCTGCTGCGGCCAGCGAGTCGGATCGATTTGCGAGAAAAGGGCCGGGTCGTCGGTACCGCACTTTTCCAGCAGCAGTTTGTAGAAGTGGGGCTCAATAGGGCCGACTGCAATCGCCTCGCCATCGGCGCACTCGTAGGTATCGTAAAAGTGGGCCGCGCCGTCAAGGAGGTTCGATTCGCGCTCGTTGCCCCAAAAACCCATCCCCTTTAGCCCGTAGATCATCGCCATGAGGGTCGAGGCCCCGTCGGTCATGGCGGCGTCCACCACCTGCCCCTTGCCAGAGCTGCGGGCGTGTAAGGTGGCGCACACCACACCAAAGGCCAGCATCATCGCGCCGCCCCCGAAATCTCCGACCAGATTGAGCGGTAGGACTGGCCGCTCTCCCTTTCTTCCGATGGCGTGAAGCGCGCCAGTAAGAGCGATGTAGTTGATGTCGTGGCCGGCGGCGGTGGCGAGCGGCCCCGTCTGTCCCCAGCCGGTCATCCGCCCGTAGACCAGACGCGGGTTGCGCTCAAGGCACA
>CAXMSR010000222.1:0-3082 GCA_964195725.1 uncultured Kiloniellaceae bacterium
CGCGCGCGTGGTAAAACCATAGCTCAACCACGCCCCCGGTGCCAGCCGCGTCGGCGCGCGCACAAGCTCTCCCTCTATCCGCCAATCCTTATCGACGCCCTTCGGGTGTGCATGTGCGCGATTATCGGGTATCTTGGTTTGCATGAGAGTAATCCGCGCTCCACGAATCTTTCTGACAGTGTTGTTGCTGAGCGTCTTGACGCTGGCGGCCCAAGCTGGTGAGCCTACCGCCGTTAGCGCCGTAGCCGACGCTGATGTGGCCCCCGCCCGGCAAACGGCAACCCCCGGCACCCTCGCCAACTTTGTCGGAGAAAAGATACGCTTCTCAGTCACATGGGCGGGCATCCCCGTGGCCCGCGCCACCTTCTCGGTCACCGCCGATGAAGAGGGCACATTTCGCATGAGGGTGCATAGCAAAACCCGCTCCATCGTCCGTTGGATCTACCCGGTGGACGCCACCATGACGTCGATCGCCCGCAACCCCGGTTTTTCCGCCGTCTACTACGCCAAAACCGGCAGAGAGGGGTGGGGCAAAAATCCGCAGCGGGAAGTACACTTCGACCACCAGACCGGCCAGTCCAGCTACATCCGAAACGGCGAGCTCCAGAGAAAGTTGGCGATCCCCGCCAATGTGCTCGACCCCCTAAGCGTGCTCTACTACTTTCGCACCATAAAAGACATCGACGAGAAAGAGACCGAGCTTATCGTGTGCGACGGCAAACGCATCATCACCGGCACCGTAAAAGCGGTTGGCCGCGAAACGCTCACGACCCCCGCAGGCACCTTCAACACCATCATCGTCAAGCCGGTGATGGAGGGCATAGGCGGCATCTTCAAAAAGAGCCCCGGCGCGACCCTGCTGGTGTGGCTCACCGATGACGAGCTTCACCTCCCGGTAAAAGTGCAGAGCGACGTCGCCGTCGGCTCGTTTACCGCCCTTGCAGAAGAGATCGTAGCTGCGGCGCCCCCAGCCCCAGCTTTGAAATAAGCGCCTCCATCTCGTCGGGCAGCGGTGCCTTGAGCATCAGCGCCTCACCTGTGTGGGGGTGGACAAATTCGAGCCGCCAGGCGTGCAGCGCGTGCGAGGGCGCTTTGGTCAGTATCTTTCGCGCCCTGTGATCGCTTATGCCCTTGGCGCGCTTTTGCCCGCCGTAGAGCAAATCCCCGGCCACCGGATGGCCCGTTGACGCCAGATGCACCCTTATCTGATGGGTGCGCCCCGTCTCGATCCCCACCTCAACCAGCGTCGCACCCTGTAGCGGGGCCAGCGCGCGCCAATGGCTAACAGCGCTGCGGCTGTGGGCCACCTCGCCTGCGGCCATCTTCTTGCGGTCGGTCGGGTGCCGCCCTATGGGCAGGTCTATCGTCTCCTCGCCCTCCATCTTGCCCAGCACCACGGCGAGATATGTTTTGCGTATCTCGCGAGTTTTAAAGAGCAATTGCAGCGCCTGATGGGTAGCGTCGTCCTTCGCCACCAGTATGACGCCGCTGGTGTCTTTGTCCAGACGGTGGACGATCCCCGGCCTTAGCACCCCGCCGATGCCCGACAGGTCGGTCACATAGCCCAAAAGCGCATTTACCAGCGTGCCCGATATATGGCCCGGCGCGGGGTGGACCACCATGCCCCTGGGCTTGGCCACCGCGATGAGCCACTCGTCTTCAAAGAGCACCTCCAGCGGAAGGTCTTCGGGGAGCGCCTCGGCCAGCTCGGGCGGGGGAACCTCGACGCGCACCACCTCGCCCTCGATCATCTTGTGCGAGGCGCGCACGGGGTTGCCCCCGATCGTCACCAGCCCGTCGTCTATCAGCTTGCGTATGCGCGAGCGGCTCAGCGTGGTCTCGACCCTGGCGAGGTAGCTGTCGATCCGCTCCCTGCCGCCCGGGGCGGCATACTCTTTTATCAACGAATCATCCAAACCTTGAAAATCCTTCCGCAACTTTGCACATGGGGTTACCAGTTGTTATTATACCTTAATTAAGTATCGTTTAACGCTAGCCGCAAAGCAACTGTCGGAGTATGGAATATGAGCTTTCCCTTTACAAAAATGCACGGCCTCGGCAACGACTTCGTCCTGGTGGACTGCCGGAAGATCGATCCGGGTGCTACAGCAGGGGCCGGGGGCTGGAATGAGCTGGCCGCGCGCATGGGTGATCGCCACCTCGGCGTCGGCTTCGATCAGGCGCTGCTGCTAAAAGCGCCCAACGACCCAAAGAGCGCCGACTTTCGCATGGAGATACTAAACTCCGACGGCTCGCTTGTAGAGATGTGCGGCAACGGCATCCGCTGCTTTGCCTACTACCTCAGAAATCGCCTGGGCTTTTCCGCGAGCGCCATTAGAATTGAGACGATGGGGGGACTGCAAGTCTGCCGCTTCAAAGGCGATATGATAGAGGTGGACATGGGCGAGCCCGAATTCGAAGGACGCCTCATCCCCGTAGACGCCGACGGCAACGTGCGCGAACACCCGCTGGCCTTTGACGGCTCCGACATAGTCGTCACCTGCGTCTCAATGGGCAACCCCCACGCCGTAGTCTTCGTCGAAGAGCTCGGAAGCTACCCGGTAGAAGAGGTCGGCCCAAAGGTCGAGAGCCACGAATTTTTTCCCAACAAGGTCAACACCGAATTCGTCAAAGTGCTAAGCCGCGACAAACTGCGCATGAGAGTGTGGGAACGCGGCGCTGGGCTGACCATGGCCTGCGGCACCGGAGCGTGCGCGGCGGCGGTCGCAGCCTACTGGACCGGAAGGGCCGAGCGCGAAGTGGAAGTGGTGCTGGATGGCGGCTCGCTCTTTATCCGCTGGGACGCGGAGTCTAATCATGTGTTTATGACGGGGCCGGCTGTGGAGGTTTTTGATGGGATATGGGTGTAGGGGGCACGCACGCAGGAGTTTTTAAAAAAGGGCGGCACCTCGGTTGGGGTGCCGCCCTTTTTTTGAGTCAACGTCAAAGGCAGTTCAGAGTCAAAGGCGTTTCGCAACGCTCCTTCGGAGCTTACTGCGACCAGGAGAGGTTAGCGCGAACCTCTCCTTGGATCCTCTGCGCGCCCCTGATTGGCGACCATCCCCTTCGGGGAGCGTTCGCT
>CAXMSR010000223.1:0-3050 GCA_964195725.1 uncultured Kiloniellaceae bacterium
CACCGGGCACGAAGTATGACTGGAAACCAAGAGTAGCCGCGAAAAATGAACGCGAAGAATATAAGCAGCCAAGAAAAAGTAACGCCCGACACGGAAAAGCAAAACTGGGTAGGGGGGGGCCACGCTCAACAACGCAAAAAAGGTCGATTAAACCCAAAGGCCGAGGTCGAAGGTGATTGAGCACCTTATGAAGCAAATAGAGTATTGGCGCAAATCAGGAATATGCGGAGCCAAGGTATTAGCTGGCAGGTGGTGTCTGATAATCCAGAAATGGGCGCTACTTGTGCGCCGTCCGAGCCCTTGGCGTACATCTTCTTTAGGCGTTTGGCATCAAGGGCAGCTAAGAGCTTGCTCGCACCCGACATGGTTATAAAATGACCTTCCTACCTGGAGCGATCATCTCCTGAGAAATCCCAGCTTTGCAAGGCGGGAAGAAAGCCTTCCCGCCTTAGCTTTTCCATGCTTAAGCCGCAAGTCGATCCAAAAGGTTAACCCTCCCGGGCTTTAGCAGCTTCTTTTTTTCGCCTTCGCGCTGCTTTGCGTGCCTTTTCTCGGTTGAGCTCGCTTTTCGACATGTGAAATTTTTTGCGCTTGGTAGAAGGCATCACTTCCTTTTGAAAGTCTTTCTTCAGACTTCTAAGCATTCGCTGCAAATCCCTTTCGGGGTTACTTGGTCTTGGTTTCCCATAGCTCTTTTCTTTTTCCATGCTGCTCTCATTGCCGCCTTTCGTGTGGTTGGTAAATCAAAAAGGTTCCTATTTTGAACGATCATCCCTTAAGTGGCGCGATATTGCAAAAACAACATTTTTGCGGCTGAATAAATTATAACGAGGGCAGCCCCGTTGGGCCACCTTCATCGATGATTGGGGCTTGGTCCGGTCACCCCTTCCTGGCTAGCGACTGAGCCGGACCGCTACTTCCCTCTAAGATTGTAACACGCGTGTTTACTCTCACCCTTGAATGGGTACGCTTTGTCATTAGGATCGTAAAGAAGCGTAATCCCCGTGTCGTTGCAGCCGTCCATCTTGACCGCATCGGGAGTGATGGTTACGTCACGCTCCGCAGCACTCGTTTGCGCCGCCGGCGTAGGCTGCAAGCAGCGGCATGAGGTGTTTGTAGAGGTGGTAGCTACCCAAAAGTGCTATCAGCAACCCTGCTGCGCGCACCATCCAGTGCCCCGTTTTGCCCCGCAAGAGGTGGGCGAAGCTGCCCGACATCAGCACCGCCGGGGCGGTGCCCAGCCCGAACCCCAGCATGGTGAGCGCGCCCCTGGTCGGGTCGGCCGATTGCGCCGCCACCATCAACATCGCGTAGGTAAAGCCGCAGGGGATCAAGCCGAAAACCAGCCCCGCAGGCAGCCCCACCAGCGGCGAGTTGTAGCTGGCCGTCTTGGCGGCGGCGAAGGCGAAGGGGCGCACCACCGCCTCGCTCTTGAAGTTTAGCAGGTTGAGCTTGCCCAGCACCCCCAAGACGTTTAGCCCCACCATTATGACGAGCAGGTCGGTGGCCAAGAGCAAAATTCGCGTCACCAGGGCGAGGTCGGACTTTAGAAACATCATCGACCCGGCCAGCCCCGTCAAGAGCCCCAAGAGGGTGTAGGTGAGGGTGCGGCCTATATTGTAGAAGAGGTGAAAGGGCAGCCCCCTGCCGCTTTTCCCCTGTTCGCGCTGACCGGAGAGCGAGAGCGCCGCCACCAGCGGGCCGCACATCCCCACGCAGTGGGCCGAGCCAAGAAATCCGGTGATCAGTCCGGCTGTAAAGTGCGCTTCGCTTATCATTTTTTAGTCTCCTTCTCTTTTTCAGGCGGCGGCAGGGGCGAGTCGTCGTCTTCGAGCATCCGGTACTTGGCGTCTTCCATGTCGTCAAAGTCCCCCCGTTTGGAGGCAAAGATGAAGAACAGCCATGCCCCCGTGCCGAGACAAAGCGAGAGCACTATCAGGGCGGTCAATGATTCCAGCATGTCACACCTTGCCTTTTGAGAGTCTCAGAGAGTTGGCGACGACGCACACCGAGCTTAACGCCATCGCCGCTGCGGCGTGGATCGGCTCCAAGCGTCCGCTCACCGCCAGGGTAAGCGCGGCGACGTTGTAGACAAAGGCCCAGCCGAGGTTCTGCTTTATCACCGCGAGGGTGCGCCGCGCCAATACGACCGCTTCGGCCACGCGCCCCAGGTTTGGATGGACTAGCACCAAATCGGCGGTCTCCAACGCTACATCGGTGGCCCCGCCGATGGCGCAGCCCACCGAAGCTTCGCCGAGGGCGGCGGCGTCGTTTATGCCGTCGCCCACCATCAACACGCCACCGGAGCGTCGCTGTTTGTCGCCGGAGCGTCGCTGTTCGCCGCGTACGATCTTCGCTTTTGCTTCCGGGTCGAGGTGGCTCTGGACCTCGTCGATTCCCAACAGCCGCCCCATGCGCTCGCCCGCGCTCAGGGTGTCGCCGGTGAGGATCAGCGTCTTGAACCCCATGCGCTTTAGCCGCTTTATCGCCGCCGCCGCTTCGGGGCGCAGCTCGTCCTCCATCCGTATCCGCCCCAGAAGGCGTCCGTCCAGCGCCACCCACGCCTGAAGCTGCGTCGGGTGTTCCTCCCACAGGGGTACTTTGATGTTGTTCTGGGGCAGCCCGGTTTTGTTCTGTAGAAATTTCGCAGCTTCCATAAATGTTTTATTGCCCACCCGGATGACTCCGTCGCCGGTCTTTAGCGTCACCCCCAGGCCGGGCGTCGCCACCGCTCCGGCCCCGCTCTTGCCTTTGTCCCCGGGAGGACTAAGCAGGCTTCGCGCATCCCCCTCGTTGACGATGGCGCGGGCGATGGGGTGGTTTGAGCCCAGCTCGGCGCGGGCGGCGGTCGCCACCACCTCGTCTTCGCTTATTTCGTCCAGGGGGTCGACCCCGCAGACAACGGGCTTGCCCACGGTCAGGGTGCCGGTCTTGTCGAAGGCAGCGTGCGTAGTGGACGCCAGCCGCTCCAGCACGTCGCCGCCGCGAAAGAGGATGCCGCGAGAGGCCGCGCGCCCGGTGGCGACTACTATCGCCGTGGGCGTGGCGAG
>CAXMSR010000224.1:0-3044 GCA_964195725.1 uncultured Kiloniellaceae bacterium
GGCCAGCTGGCGCTCTACCTCTGCGCAGACAGCTTCGCCAAAGGCGTTGTCGGTGGTCACCATCACCGTGGTGGCCATCTCGTCGTGTTCCGCCTGGCTCAGAAGGTCGGCGGCCAGATGCGCGGGGTCGCCGGTGCCGTCGTTTACTATGAGTATCTCGCTGGGCCCGGCGACCATGTCGATATCCACGGTGCCGTAGACAAGTCTTTTTGCCGTCGCCACGTAGATATTTCCGGGGCCCACTATCTTGTCTACCTTCGGGATCGTCTCGGTGCCATACGCCAACGCGGCCACAGCTTGCGCGCCGCCGACGCAGTAGACCTCGTCCACTCCGGCTATGTGCGCCGCCGCCAATACGTGGGAGCTGACCTCGCCGCCTGGGGTAGGGCAAACCATCGCCGTGCGCTTAACACCCGCCACCTTGGCGGGGAGCGCGTTCATCAACACGCTGGAAGGGTAGCTCGCCTTGCCGCCGGGGACATAGAGCCCCACCGCATCCAGGGCGGTTATCCGCTGGCCGAGGCTTTCGCCCTCTTCATCCCCCTCGCCCTCTATAAGCCAGGAGACGGGCAGCTGGCGCTGGTGGAACGCGCGGATGCGCCGGGCGCAAAGCTCCAGCGCTTCGCGCTCTTCGGCGGCGATGGCGTTGTAGTGTCGTTTCAGCTCTTCACCACCTATGCGCAGCTCGGCGGCGAAGATCGTCATACGGTCGAAGCGCTCGGTGTACTCCAGAAGCGCCCGGTCGCCGCGCTTGCGCACTGCATTGAGGATTTCGCGCACCACCGGCTCGACCCTGGTGGTGTCGTCCAGACCGCGTTCGAGGATGCGCTTTAACTCGGCGTCGAAGGCGGGTTGGTCATATTTTATCGGCGATTTCATGCCTCTGTGCTCCAATAAGGGTAGGCAGCCCGTGAAAACAGGCACTAACTGCAATCATCCTGCCCATTTGCGTCTATTTAGTCAAGGGGAGTGGAGCTATTGCCTTATGCGGGTAATACGCGCGCCCACCTTCGAGAGTTTCTCTTCCAGCTTCTCGTAGCCCCGGTCGAGGTGGTAGACGCGGCTTATCACCGTCTCGCCCTGGGCGGCCAGCCCCGCCAACACCAGCGCCGCGCTGGCCCTAAGATCGGTAGCCATCACGTTGGCCCCAGAGAGGCGCTGTACTCCCGTGATGGTGGCGACGGTGCCCTCCAGATGGATGTCGGCACCCATGCGCTGCAATTCAGCTACGTGCATGTAGCGATTCTCGAAGATCCTCTCGCGCACAACACTCACCCCCGTGGAGAGCGACATCAGCGCCATCAGCTGCGCCTGCATGTCGGTGGGAAAGCCGGGATACGGGCTGGTGACGAAGTTCATGTTCGTCAGCTCGCCCTTTCTGCTGACGACGATGGAGCCGTCGGCGCGCTCATCTATGGCAACCCCCGCTTCGGTCATCTTCTGCGTCACGGCGTCCAAATGGCCCAGGTTCGCCCCTTTTATAGTCAGCTCGCTGCCGGTGATGGCCGCCGCCGCCATGAAGGTGCCTGTCTCTATCCGGTCGCTCACCGGGTCGTGGCTAAAGGGGGCAAGAGTGTCGCGCCCCTCTATGGTAAGCACGGCAGAGCCGATCCCCTCTATCTTCGCCCCCATCGACACCAGACAATTGGCGAGATCGCCAACCTCGGGTTCGCGGGCGGCGTTTTCGATTATGGTGGTGCCTTCGGCCAGACAGGCCGCCATCAGCAGGTTCTCGGTGCCCGTCACCGTCGCCATGTCCAGAACGATCCTGGCACCCTTGAGCCGCTTGGCGCGAACGGTGACGTAGCCGTGCTCCAGCGTCACCTCGGCGCCCAACATCTCAAGCCCCATCAAGTGCTGGTCGATGGGACGCGCCCCGATAGCACAGCCGCCGGGCAGGCTGACCCTGGCGTAGCCGTAGCGGCCCACCAGCGGCCCCAGCACCAGCACCGAAGCGCGCATTGTCTTCACCAGTTCGTAGGGCGCTTCGCGGCCTGTGATGTGCGAGGTGTCGATACACATGCCCCCGCGCTGGTAACCTATCTTCGCCCCCAGGTGCTCCAGCAGGCGGCCCAAAGTCGCCACGTCGGCCAATGCCGGAATGCGCTCAAGGGTTGACGGGCCCTCGGCCAGAAGTGCCGCAGCCATCAGCGGCAGCACCGCGTTCTTTGCCGGGCTTACTTCGATCACTCCCGCCAGCGAAGCGCCTCCCTCTATCTTTATGGCGTCCAATGCTGCTCTCCCTATATTTTTGCGCAGGCCGCGCGTGGGCGGCCCGTCAGGTCGTTTTCAATTGTAATCCGCCCGTAGCGGCCAGTCTTGGAGAGGATACTCTCCACCCCCTGCTCTTGACCAACCCCAAATTCAATGAGGAGCGCGCCGCCGGGGTTTAAATGCTCCGGTGCCTCTGCTGCGATGCGGCGGATGACGTCGAGCCCGTCGGGGCCGCCGTCCAGGGCGATCGAGGGCTCGAACTCGCGCACGTCGCTCATCAAGCCGGAGATATCGTCTGAAGGAATATAGGGAGGGTTGGTGACGATGAGGTCAAAACGCTCGCCCGCCACCGGCTCGAAGAGGTCGCCGTGGCGAAGCCCGAGGCGCTCCTCTACCCCGTGCGCGGCACTGTTGGCGCGGGCATATTCAAGCGCCCCGGCGCTAATCTCCACCCCCACCGCGCGCCACTGCGCTCGCTCGGTGAGGAGCGCGATACAGATGGCCCCGGTGCCCGGCCCAAGTTCTAGCAGGGTTCCGGGCCCGGCGGCGTCCATCAACTCCAGCCCGCGCTCGACCAAGAGCTCGGTGTCGGGACGGGGAATGAGCACACCCGGTCCCACCTTGAAATCGAGCGACCAGAACTCGCGCGTGCCGGTCAGGTACGCCGTGGGCTCGCGCAGCACGCGCCTGCGCACCAGTTCGCGGTAGCTGTCGATCTCTTTGGAGGTGAGCGGTTTATCGAAGTTGAGATAGAGCCCCAGCCGTTCGATGCCCAGAACGTGGGCCAAGAGGATTTCGGCTTCCAGACGGGGTGACGGGAGGGCTTTTTC
>CAXMSR010000225.1:0-3043 GCA_964195725.1 uncultured Kiloniellaceae bacterium
CCTACTTGTTTACGCATAAATTCTTTATGTATATTATACCTTGACAGTGCGTGTTTATGGTGGCATATTCCACTACACGAAAACTAATCAGTATGATACTATTTTACTAGCCATTAAAATTAGACACTGAAAAGAAAGAACACTGCGGCGCTTTCAATGGCTCTCTACTTCAAACAAGCTCAAGATTTTTAAACTATAGCTAGACACCCCATGAGAAGAGCGGCCAAGAGCCGGGCTCAAGGAGAAGGCAAATGGACTGGTTCAAAGACAACTCCCTTTCAATAGGAAAGACCCCCCTCATCAAGCTCAACAAAGTCGTCGGCGACTCAAAGGCGACGGTGCTTGCCAAGATCGAGGGCCGCAACCCGGCCTATTCAGTCAAGTGCCGCATCGGCGCTTCGATGATCTGGGACGCCGAAAAACGCGGAATACTTAAACCCGGCGTCGAGATAGTCGAGCCCACCAGCGGGAACACCGGAATAGCCCTGGCCCATGTCGCCGCCGCCAGGGGCTATAAGCTGACGCTGACCATGCCCGAGACGATGAGCGTCGAGCGCCGCCGCGTCCTCTCTTTTCTCGGCGCGAAGATCATCCTTACCCCCGGCGCGGGCGGGATGAAAGCGGCGATCGACATGGCCGCCGAGATCGCGGACTCCGATCCGGACCGCTACTTTCTGCCCCAGCAGTTCAAGAACCCAGCCAACCCGGCGATCCACGAGACAACCACCGGGCCGGAGCTGTGGGAAGCCACCGACGGCAATATCGACGTGTTGGTGTCGGGAGTGGGCACCGGCGGGACGATCACCGGAGTCTCCAGATACCTTAAGAACGAAAAGGGCCGCGCGATCATCTCGGTGGCTGTCGAGCCCGAAGAGAGCCCGGTAATAACCCAGACGCTGGCCGGGCAGCCTACCCGCCCGGGGCCCCATAAAATTCAGGGCATCGGCGCAGGCTTTATCCCGGGCAACCTCGACATCTCGATAATCGACCGCGTTGAGCGCGTGGACAGCGCGCAGTCTTTCGAGTTCGCGCGACGCCTCGCCAAAGAAGAGGGGCTGCTAGTCGGCATCTCCAGTGGTGCGGCAGGTGTCGCAGCCGCGAGGCTGGCGCAGCTCGACGCGTTCTCCGGCAAGACGATAGTGGTTATCTTCCCCGATCTGGCGGAAAGCTATCTCTCCACTCCGCTTTTCGAGGGCACTGATTCGTGAGATAATGCGGGCTTGCAGTCAACAGACAGCGAGCAACCACCGGAGGTGCCTACTTGAAGCGCGAAACTATCCTGGCCCAGGCGGGGAGCCGGTGGGACGAAACCACCGGCTCGCTCTCCATGCCTATCTATCAGACGTCCACCTTCCGCCACCCCGCTCTTGGGGAGAGTACCGGCTACGATTACTCACGTAGCGGCAACCCCACCCGCGCGGTATTGGAAGAGACCGTCGCCGCCCTTGATGGAGGGTGCCGGGGACTTGCGTTCGCCTCCGGATTGGCCGCCATCGACGCCGTGCTGCATCTGTTTTCTCCCGGCGACCGGCTGCTGGTGACCGAAGACCTCTACGGCGGCACCTTCAGGCTTTTGGATGACGTCTACGCCAAGCTGGGGCTGGAGACTGTCTATGTGGACACCTCGTCTGTCGAGAAGGTTCGCGCGGCGTGGGGCGAGGACGTAAAGGCGCTCTTCATCGAGAGCCCCACCAACCCGCTGCTTAAGGTGGCAGACATCTCTGCTCTGTGCGCGCTGGCAAAAGAGCGCGGCGCGCTAAGCATCGTGGACAACACCTTCCTCACCCCCTTTCTGCACCGCCCCATCGAGCATGGCGCAGACATCTGCGTCTACAGCGGCAGCAAGTACCTGTCGGGCCACAACGACCTGGTGGCCGGGCTTCTGGTTGCCGCCGACAAAGATATGGGCGAAAAGCTCTACTACTACCAGAACGCCATCGGCGCGGTGCTGGGCCCCCAGGACTGCTGGCTCTTGCTGCGCGGCCTGAAGACCCTGGCGCTGAGGATGGAACGCCACGGCGAGAACGCGCTGAAGGTGGCAAACTACCTCAAGGGTCACCCGCGAATCTCTGCCGTCCACTACCCCGGCCTCCCCGATCATCCCGCCCATGAACTGAGCAGACGGCAGGCCGAAGGGTTCGGCGGTATGCTCTCCTTCGAGGTCGAAACGCCGGAGCTGGTGCCGAGCATCCTCTCGCGGGTAAAAATATTTCACTTCGCCGAGAGCCTGGGCGGGGTGGAGTCGCTCATCACCTTCCCCGCCGAGCAGACCCACAGCGATATGCCGCCCCGGCTACGCGAGCGGCTGGGCATAAACGAGCGCCTTTTGCGAGTCTCGGTGGGGCCGGAGCACTACACCGACCTTATTGCCGATCTGGAGCAGGCCCTGGCCTGAGCGCTGTAGCCCAATCAAAACATGCAATCATCCCTTTCGAGGACGCTACCAATGGACGACCGCACCAAACTCATCCACGCGGGAAAAGACCGCGACCCCTACACCGGCGCTTCGGCGATCCCGATCTACCAGATCTCCACCTATGATCAGGCCGACCCGGTAAAACTGGGCGAACGCGACTACGCACGGGGCGACAACCCCACCAGAGAAGCGCTCGAAGAGGTGATGGCGGCGCTAGAGGGCGGCGCGGACGCCTATGCCTTCGGCTCGGGGATGGCGGCCATCGGCTCGACGCTGCTGCTGCTGAGCCCCGGCGACCACGTCGTGGCCACCGAGGACGTCTACGGCGGCACCTACCGACTGCTGACCACCCTGCTGAAGAGGTGGGGGCTTGAGGTCACCTTCGTAGATATGTCCGACCCCGAAAAGGTAGAGGCGGCGATTAACGACAACACAAGGGCGCTCTTTGCCGAGACCCCCTCGAACCCGGTGCTGAAGATCGCCGATCTGGCGGCCATGGCCGAGATAGCCAAGCGCCACGGCCTCTTGTCCATCGTTGACAACACCTTTATGACGCCCTATCTGCAAAAACCTTTAGAGCTGGGCTTCGACGTCTCCGTTCACAGCGCAACCAAGTTTCTCGGTGGA
>CAXMSR010000226.1:0-3034 GCA_964195725.1 uncultured Kiloniellaceae bacterium
AGCCGCTTCGTTCCAGGGGGCGGGGGGGGTCTTCCATACTCGCAAGGCTATGTTGGTCTTCTCGTCTACTCGCTCGTAGACGTCGGCCAGGGAGCACTCCATGCGAAGATCTTCGTCGCCCTCTACTATTTTTCCGGCCAGGGCAAACGAGCCTGCGTAGAGCGACGTGCCCGAATCGAGCGGGGCCACCCGGCGCACCGACATGACCTTATCGATGTCGATGCCAAGCGGCTCTAAGAGGGCCCTTAGCGCCACCGGAAAGTTGGCGTCGCGCACCCTGTCAAAGTTTACGCACCCCGGGCAACCGCAGGTCAGCGCGGCTCCCCCCGCTGTCTCGGTATAAAGTCTGCGTGTCTCGTCGGGGTCGCATTCAAGCTTCCACCGGCCTATCTCAACCTTCATCGTTACTCCATAGCGTGCAGTAGCACCGTCCCGCGCTTGGTCTGGGGCAGGCGTATTATCTTCTCAAAGCCGTAGTAGGGGCCCAGAGCGGCGGCGGGCAGCTGTAGCGAACGGAGAAATTTATCCGCCTGCGCATCTACCTCTTCACCGGGGGTGTCGACCCCTCCCACGATCAGGACTTCATCTGACGGAGCCCAAACCTTGACGGTCTCACCCGCCATGGGGCGTCCGCTGAACTGCTCTACAACGCCCAGAAGTACGTCGGTGTTGCGCGAAAGTGCGGTGGGTCCGCCTCCGCTGAGGAAGTAGACCTCGCCTTCACCGATCTTCAATTTTCTGAATAACAGCTCCCAGGGCGACTCGCTTGCCTGGACGCGGCATTTTTCCGCCACCTCTTGCGCCGTCACCCCCCACTGGGCAAATATCGCCTCGCCGACATACATCCTGTGCTTGGGACAATATGCCACCATACCCCACCGCCCCAAAGCTCTATTTTGCAATATGCCCTCTGCCCCGGCCTGTGTCGAAGCAGCGAGGACGGGCAGATAGCTCTCGCGCAGAAACACTTCGCGTCCGCAAAAACAGCGGTAGGGCCTCGGTAGCCGGGCCAGCTCGCGGCCGATCTCGCCCCAAAGCTGGCTCCACTCTTCGGGATAGCCGGTAAAGAGCTCCAGCCAACCCTGATAGCTAAGCTGAAATGAGCGCCGCGTAGCTGGGTGGCTAAGATAAACACCGCTGCCCCAGTCGCTGCCTCTACCGTTAACGCCGCCGTAAGGCGACACCGCCAGCTCGCCCTTGTTCAGCTTGATCCAGCGGGTTACCTCGGCAAATGCCTCAAGCTCTGCCGCTGCCAGCTGCGCCGCCATTAGTGCCGCAGCACGCACCCCCAACCCCTCTACGGCGGCGCGCACCCGCAGGTTCTCAATATCGATCCAGGTAGACTCGCCCCCCTCGGCGACGACAAGCACCCCGGCGTCGCGACTCGCGATCGGGAGTGCTAGCCTTTTTAGCTCGAACTCAAGGGATCGGTCGAGTTGCGCTTTCTTTACCAGCAGCCAGAGCTCAACCCCCTCCCCCTCCAGCCGGGCGGCGGTCTTGGGCATCCAGTCGGCGCAGGTGGACGACGCCTCGCGGTAAGCCCTGGCGGCGGGTGGACAGATACGCTGCCAGTCGCCGCCGCTGCCGCTGCCGCTACCGTCAGGGGTGCGCCCCCCCTTCAGCACAGCCAGCCGCCCGCCACCTTTCAGGTCGGTGGCGTTTGCGCTCCCTTTCTGCAACCCCTTCAGCCCCTTCAGCCCCTTCAAGCCCTTCAAGCCCTTCAAGGCGGCCTCTTTTATCTCGCTGCGGTAGGCGTAGGCCCTGGAGAGGGCGGAGAGATAATCGCTGCCCCCAAGCTTTGCCGCCCCCTCGTCAACCAGTGAGCCGGCTTTGGCGTACTCCTCTTCCGCTGCAAGCGACAAACTCCACGTCTCGTAGAGTTCCTCCAGCATACCTTCGGCCTCGGGCAGGTCCTGTCCCCTGGGGCCCGACAGCAGCGCTTCTACCTCTGCAAATTTATCCTGATAGAACAGAGCCTCCAGCAGGATGAAGGCCACTTCCTCTTCAAGAGGGCCGCCGGGAGCCACCTCAAGCAGGTAGCTCTGCGCTTCTTCAAAGAGGCCGCTGTCGATCGAATCATAGGCGAGGTGCAGCCAGCCGCGCGCCTCGGCTTCCCCGTTTGTGTTGTTTGTGCTGTTTGTGCTGTCTGTACCGAGAGAGCCGAGCGCGCTGTGGGCCTCGGAATCTGGCCCCGGAGCCACGCTACCCTGCCCCGCCAAAGCCGACGTTGCGCCGCAAAGGGCAATTAACAGAGCGGTTGATATACGAGCCAGCAGCCCGCCAAACCTGTTCATCGACTCACGCTCCTTCAAAGGACTCGCCCAGAATCGCTCTGAAGACGTTGGGCACCTTTAGCTCACGGCTGCCCGCTCCATAGCCCACCGCCGTCACCTTCAGCGGTCGGCACAGGCCGAAATCTCTACAGAAGTGCGTCAGGATAGCGGCTCCGGTGGGGGTGGTCAGCTCGAACTCCAGCTCACCTGCGACGATGGGCACGCCGCGCAAAAGCTCGACGGTGGCCGGGGCCGGAACAGGGAGGGTTCCGTGTTCGGTCGCGACCTCGCCGCTCCCCACCCTGACGGTGCTGGACGAGCAATACTTTATATCAACCCCCAGCTCACACCACGCGGCGGCGGCGGCCACCGCATCTACCAGGGTGTCGAGCGCGCCTACTTCGTGGAAGTGAACTTGCTCGAAGGGCACGGCGTGAACCTTCGCCTCGGCGTCGGCCAGCCGTGTGATAATCTCGCATGCGTGGGCCTTCACCGCGCCTGCCAGCGGGGCGTCTTCGATTATTTCAATTAGCTCCAGCGGCCCGTTTAGCCTCGTGGCCCTCACCTCTTCTACGGGGCGCCCGCTCTGCTTGTCGAGGACGTGAAACTTTGTCGCCGACACGCCCCGGCGAACTACCTTCTCGGCGCGGAGCTCCACGCTCTCCACCCCGAGGGCGTAGACCGCCGTGGAGACGGCCTTCCAACTTACGCCGAGGTCTAAAATCGCGCCGACGAAGATATCTCCGGCGACGCCGGTTAGC
>CAXMSR010000227.1:0-306 GCA_964195725.1 uncultured Kiloniellaceae bacterium
CTGCGCCCAGGCCCCATATGGCCCAGGCCACTTTGGCGGGGGGATATTTTTTTATCATTATCTGCAGTAAACTCCGAATTATCGTGAAACCTGGCGACCCGTTTGTTCCAGCCCAAGATGGGACTGGCCAAATTTCTCCGCACCCCTTGGCGCTCTGTGCCTGACGCGCAGCACGGGTGCGCCCCATTACCCCGTGTGGCGGTTTAACCGCCGGGGATGCAGCTTTCGCAGGGCACGCCGACCTGACATAGACCGCAGCCAGAGACCTTTACCCCGTAATCGTCTTTAACCTGCTTGAGCACTGTC
>CAXMSR010000227.1:316-3025 GCA_964195725.1 uncultured Kiloniellaceae bacterium
GTTCGATACATATGCCACACTCTTTATCCTTGAATACCAGGCAGTTCCCCAGGTGGTCGTCCCCGCTCCTGTGGGTGGGAGTCAGCGACAGCTCCGTCACCACGCTACCTATCCTGTGGGCGATACCTGCTCGGGTTATGAAGCCGTCGCTCAAGCTGAAAGTCCCCAGCCCGGCGACATATGCGGCATGCCGCTCGGACCAGGTGGAGGCCAGCCCCACCGGAGAGCTATGAATATACTTCCAGGCCGGGCTGTGCAGCGGCGCTACGGAGCGCGCTCCCATATCGCTCAACACCGCTATGACGCGGTGCCTGATCAGGTCATTGAACTGCTCGCCGAAATAGCGGGTGTGCGCCCACTGGGGAGAGGGCAGGGCGCCGTAGGCGCTGTTGCTCCTCCTTGTCTCGCGGGCGATCGGCAAGATCCACGATAGAACGGTGCCGACGCCGAAAGCGCCCTCTCCATGTTCAACCTCGAAGAGCTCTTTTGGCGTAAGGTGAAACTCGCCGATTATCGTCTTGTATTTCTCGTACAAGGGGTCGAGCGCCGAAGAGAAACCGACTATTGGTTTGTCGAAATAGTTGTACCCGCCAACTCCATAGAAGTTGTCGGGGCAACTTTCAACAAAAGATTCAATCTCTGCTACCAACTTCGCTTCATTGTCCAAACAGTGCTCCTCTCTGTCATGGCGGGCCGAGTTGACCGGGGCTTAGGTCTCATCAGCACTCTCGACGGTACCGCCGCACATCTAAGGCCGCAGTCGCTTGCTAAAAAGAACGCTCATAGATGGTGATGATATCTTTCTCGTTAAGCTGCATGGGGCCATTGGTTATCAGCCGCTGCTGGTTTTCCACTACGGACTTGGCGTAGCCTTCAATCTTGGCCCTGTCCACCCCTATCGCGCTTAGTTTGTGGGGAATCCCCAGGTATTCAACCAGCTTGCGGATCTCAAAAATTACATTTTCAGAGACGATTCGCGGATTGACGCCCGCAGTCTCTATGCCCATCACCTCGGCCATGCTGACAAATTTATCAATGCTGCACGGGGCGAAATATTCCAGCACCTCCAGAAAGGTCAACATGCAGCCGACTCCGTGGGGGGTATGGTATTCCGATGCCACGGGGTAGCTCAACGCGTGGGAAGAGCTGCCGCCGGCATGGTTTAGGACGATGCCCGCAAGAAAGCTGCCGTAAGACATGTTGTAGCGGGCTAGGGGGTCGTGCCCGTCAGCGAAAGCCGCAGGGAGGTTTTTGAAGATGATCTTTACCGCCTCCAGCGCTATCAGGTCGGTTATCGGCGAAGCGTTTGTCGCCAGATAGCCCTCAATCGCGTGTATCAAGGCGTCGCAGCCCGTCGATGAGGTGATCGCGCGCGGCACGCTAAGGGTCAGCTCGGGATCGATAAGGGCCAGGTCCGCCACCAGATGAAAGCTGACCGCGCCCTTTTTGGTTTTGGCTTCCCTGTCGTCAAAGATCGCGTATTTACTCACTTCCGAGCCGGTACCCGCAGTTGTGGTCACCATGATTGTCGGCAACCCCCGACCGGGGATATTGTCAATACCCAGATAATCCATGACCGAGCCGCCGTGCTTCAGCAGTATCGCCACCATCTTGGCAACGTCCATCGAGCTGCCGCCGCCAAGGCCCACCAACACTTCGGGGATGTCCTCTTTGGCGAACGCGAGCCCCTCGTTGACGTTGCCCAGAGAGGGCTCTGCCTCCACAGTGTCGAAGGTGCGGCAGGCCAGCCCGTCTGCCTCCAAAAGGGCCTGCACCTTGCCCACCACTCCCGCCCTGGTCAGCCCCTGATCGGTGAAGATGAGGACTTTGTGCCCGCCGATCGCCTTAACGCGCTCGCCGATCTTTGCTATCGTCCCGTTGCCAAAAAGAATATCTGGCATAACGAATTGAAATTCCTTCATATTGTCAGTCAGCATTGCTTAATCCTCCTCGCTGTAATTGAATACGGACGCAATATCTTCCTCGGAGACATCGAAAACGCTCTCGATGCCGGGCATCTTTCTCTCGGTGAAGGCTTCGGAGAGCCTATGGTGCGCAGCAGTGATACCTGCAAGCTCGTTGAAAAGTTTTTCATCTTCGAGCATCCGGATGCACATGCCGTCAAACCACTCCATGTCGTAGTCCCAACCATGGAGCGCGTTTAAGAGCTCAAGCACTAAGTGCTTGTTGGTGGCCACAGCGCCGACTGTGAAAAGGCACAATCCGGTGGTGTCAAAAACACCCAGTAGCTTCTGGAGCTTTCGTGACAGCCCTGCTTTGCCGGCCGGGTCGGCATGATCGACCTGGGCGCGTGCTGCGGGGCCAGCGGTGTGGTCCGCTCCCATTGCCGAGGTGGCGTAAGTGACCCCCATCCCTTTAATCGCGCGCGGATCATAAGCGGCCATCGCCTGCCCCTTGACGACGGGGACGTTTTTAACGCCAAGCACCTTGCCCGTCACTTCAGCCCCGCTCCCCAGGAGCCTGCCCAGTAGGGTGCCTTTTCCCACCTCTTCCAGGACGTTCATAGCTCCCTGGAAGTCACCGAAATTCAAGAGCCCCGCTTCCATCATTACGCCGATGGCGGCACCAAGCTCGATGGTGTCTACGCCGATATCGTTACAGCGCTGGTTGAGCCTAGCGATCGAATCCAGGTCCCAGATATCGAGGTTCGAACCCAGCAGACCTATATTCTCATACTCGATAGGAGAG
>CAXMSR010000228.1:0-3017 GCA_964195725.1 uncultured Kiloniellaceae bacterium
TCTTGAACGTGTTGTTGTAGAAGATATCGGCAAATGACGGTGCGATGATGCAGCGGATGCCGAAATCCACGATCGCCCAGGGCGCGTGCTCGCGGCTGGAGCCGCAGCCGAAGTTTCGATCGGCCACGATGATGTCGCCCGGCTTCATCTTCTTCATGAACTCAGGGTCGGCGTCTTCCATGCAGTGCTTCGCCAGCTCTTCGGGGTCGCTGGTGTTGAGATATCTGGCCGGTATTATCGCGTCGGTGTCTATGTCGGCGCCGAACTTCCAAATCTTGCCGATGAATTTCATTTTGCAACCTCCTCGGGGGAGGCGATGCTCCCTTTTATAGCTGTTGCCGCCGCCACTGCGGGGTTGGACAGATACACTTCGCTCTCGGGGTGGCCCATGCGCCCGACAAAGTTGCGGTTTGTCGTCGCAAGGCAACGCTCGCCCTTGGCGAGGATGCCCATGTGGCCGCCCAGGCACGGGCCGCAGGTGGGAGTGGAGACCACCGCGCCTGCGTCGAGGAAGATGTCGAAGAGCCCCTCATTCATCGCCTGACGGTAGATCACCTGGGTCGCCGGGATGATGATGAGGCGCATGTAGGCGGCTACCTTGTTGCCCTGAAGCACCTTGGCGGCCTTGCGCAGATCTTCAATGCGGCCGTTGGTGCAAGAACCGATGACCACCTGATCAACAGTGATCCCGGCGGCCTCGTCCACCGGCTTGGTGTTGGAGGGCAGATGCGGGAAGGCAACCTGGGGGCGCATGCCGCTGCAATCGATCTCCACCACTTCGACGTAGTTGGCGTCGGCGTCGGAGGTGTAGTAGACGGGGGTGCGCTTAAAGCGCCCCTCTACATAGGCGCGCGTGATGTCGTCGGGGACGATGATGCCGTTTTTGCCGCCCGCCTCGATCGCCATGTTGGCCATTGTAAAACGGTTGTCCATGCTGAGCGAATCGATAACCGGCCCGGTGAACTCCATCGAGCGGTAGAGCGCGCCATCGACGCCGATGCGGCCGATGGTGTTGAGGATCAGGTCTTTGCCGTCCACCCAGGGGCCAAGAGTGCCGGTGTAGATGAACTTCATCTGCTCGGGCACCTTGAACCACGCTTCGCCGGTGATCATCGCCGCACCCAGGTCGGTGGAGCCGACGCCGGTGGAGAACGCGCCCAGCGCGCCGTAGGTGCAGGTGTGGCTGTCGGCACCGATGATGGCGTCGCCGGGGCCGACTATGCCCTGTTCGGGAAGGAGCGCGTGCTCGACACCCATCTCGCCCATCTCAAAATAGTGTTCAAGATTTTGCTCTTTGGCAAAGTCACGCAGCACCTTGCACTGCTCGGCGCTGGCGATGTCTTTGTTGGGTGCAAAGTGGTCGGGCACGAGTGCTACGCGCTTGCGATCAAAGACCTTCTGTGCTCCGGCTTTTTTGAATTCTCTGATCGCTATCGGCGCGGTGATGTCGTTGGCGAGGCAGATGTCGAGCTTGGCGTTTATTATCTGCCCCGGCTCTACGCTGTCTACTCCGGCGTGGGCCGCCAGAATCTTTTCAGTTATCGTCATACCCATTTCGTAGTCCTGTTTGGAGGTAGGGGGTTCGCTCGTCGCTTCGACGCGCGGCAAGGGCGCGCTGGCCCATCGCGAAAGGCTTTTTGTGTACAAGCTGTCGCTAAAGGCTTGGCAGACGGCGGTTGCACCGTCTGCCAAGCCCCTTGCGAACTATATTTGGTAGCGCGCGCCGCCTAAAGAGATGCGGTGAACGCCTTCTGGTTGCGGTGTTCCAGCTTATTTAGCGCCCTGACGAACGCGCGGGCCGAGGCCACCACTATATCGGTGTCCGAAGCCTGGCCGTTGGCCATCACGCCGCCCTCTTCAATGCGCACGGTGACCGTGGCCTGGGCGTCGGTGCCGCCGGTGATCGCGTCGATGGTGAATTTTTCCAGCTTGGGCGCGCGCCCGGTCAGCTTCTTCACTACGCTGAACGCCGCGTCCACCGGGCCGTCGCCAAACGCCGCCTCCTGCTTTACCACTCCGTCGATCTCCATCTGAACGGTGGCGGTGGGCACCGTGACGGTACCCGACGCGACGTTGAGATAGACGATGCGGTAGCGATCGGGCAGGCGCAAAATCTCTTCGGCGATGAGCGCGTCAATGTCCTCGTCGTAGATCACTTTTTTCTTGTCGGCCAGCGTTTTAAACGCTGCGAACGCAGTTTCAAGCTGCTCGTCGGTGAGCACATAGCCAAAGGTCTTCACCCGGTCGTTAAAGGCGTGTCGTCCCGAGTGTTTGCCAAGCACCATCTCGTTCTTGTTAAGCCCCACCGATTCGGGCGTCATGATCTCGTAGGTGGTCTTCTCCTTGAGCATGCCGTCCTGGTGGATACCCGACTCGTGGGCAAAGGCGTTTGCCCCGACCACGGCTTTGTTCGCCTGCACCGTAAGCCCGGTGGTGTGGCTCACAAGGCGGCTGGCGGGGTAGAGCTGTTCGCCGATGATGCGGGTGTCGTAGGCCATCAGGTCTTTGCGTACCCGCATCGCCATCACCACCTCTTCGAGCGAGGTGTTACCCGCGCGCTCGCCGATGCCGTTGACCGTGCACTCCACCTGACGCGCGCCAGCTGTAATGGCGGCCAAAGAATTCGCCGTGGCGAGCCCCAGGTCGTTGTGGCAGTGAACCGAGACCACGGCCTTGTGCATGTTGGGCACGCGCTCGATCACCTCGGCTATCATCGCCGCAAAGTGGTGGGGCAGCGCGTAACCGACGGTGTCGGGGATGTTGATGGTGGTGGCCCCGGCGTTGATCACCGCCTCGAAGACGCGGCACAGATAGTCCACGTCGCTGCGCACTGCGTCCTCGGCGGAGAACTCGACGTTGGTGGTGTACTTTGCGGCGTACTTAACTGCCGCCACCGCCTGCTCAAGCACCTGCTCGGGGGTTTTTTTGAGCTTGTGCTCCATGTGTATCGCAGACGTCGCCAAAAAGGTGTGGATGCGCGGATTGGCACCACCCTTGATCGCTTCCCACGCGCGGTC
>CAXMSR010000229.1:0-2996 GCA_964195725.1 uncultured Kiloniellaceae bacterium
GGCGTTAAGTATCGTCAGCGCTCGCTTGGCCTGCCCTTCGGGTAGCACCACAAGCGCGCACCCCTCGTGGGCGATGTGCAGCGGATCGTACCCCAGAAGCTCGCAGGCGCTTTTTACGCCCTGCTCCATCGGGATGAGCGTGTCGTCGATCTCGATCTCCACCCCCGATTGGGTCGCGATCTCGTTAAGCGCCTCGGCCACTCCCCCTCTGGTCGGATCACGTAGCGTGTGCAGCTCGATCTCTGCGTCGAGAAGGGCTGCGACCAAGCCTGAAAGGGGCGCGACATCGCTTTTGACATCGGTGGCAAAACCAATCCCCTCGCGCTGGGAGAGGACCGCGATGCCGTGGCTGCCCACCACTCCGGTAACCAACACCACGTCGCCGGGGCGCGCGTTGTGGCCCGAGATCATCGTATTCTCGCGAATGACGCCTACCCCCGCCGTGTTGATAAAGGGGCCGCTTCCAGCTTCCACCACCTTGGTGTCGCCGGTGACTATGGAGACGCCTGCTTCTTTAGCGCGGGCTGCCATCGCGTCAACTATCTCAATTAGCTGCCTGAACTCCAGCCCCTCGGGGAGGATAAACCCCGCCGTGAGGTAGAGCGGCTTGGCCCCGGCCATGGCCAGGTCGTTGACGGTGCCGTGCACTGCCAGGCTGCCGATATTGCCGCCGGGAAAGGTCCAGGGATCGACCACAAAGGAATCGGTGGTCAGCGCCACCTCGCCGGGGGGCAGCGTCAGCCGGGCAAAATCGTTTAGCTTATCCAGTTCGGGATTTGAAAAGCGCGCGATGAAGAGTTCTCCGATCATCTGGCGCATCTGCGAGCCGCCGCCGCCGTGGGCGCGGGTGATCCGGTCGGACATTTATTTGATTCCTCTATAGCGATAATGCGCCCCGCAGGCACCTTTTCCCTTCGGGTACGCGTGCTCGACACTCTGTGTGCCGCCACGCTTGCGGACGCTTGAAGGCGGCTCCTTCGCGTCCTGCGCGTTCTGTGCCCGCGATGCCCCGTTGCCGGGGCGTCGCAAGGTGCTCTGCTCCTTGGTCACTCGATGCCTCTATAGCGATAATGCGCTCCGCAGGCACCTTCCGAGCTGACCATGCAAGCCCCTACGGGGGCCTCCGGGGTGCAGACCTTGGCAAAGAGCGGACACTCTTGGGCGCCCATCCTGCCGCGCAGCACTTCGGCGCATTTGCACCCGGCGGGCTCTTCGCCCACCAGCTCTTGGCCGTCCAGCAGTTTTTTGCGTGTGTCGAATGCCTCGAACTCCGGCGCGAGCATGTAGCCGCTGCCTGGCAGCTCGCCCAGACCGCGCCAGCGGGAATCGGCGAGGACGAAGACCTTTTTCAAAAGGGCCATGGCAGCCCGGTTGCCTTCGGGGGTCACGACGCCGGGGTAGGCGTTTTCGACCTTCGCCTCGCCGCGCTCGATTTGCCGTAGGATATAGAGCATCCCCAAAAGGACCTGTTCAGGCTGAAAGCCTGCTACGGCGCAGGGGATTTTGTGGTTGCGCGCGATGTCGAGGTAGGCGTCGGAGCCGATGACCATCGAGGCGTGGCCGGGGCAGAGAAAGCCGCCGATCTCCATCAGGGGGTCGGCCAGAAGTGCCTGCATGGCGGGCATCAGCGCCTTGTGGGCGCTGAGCACCGAGAAGTTCGTGAGGCCCCGTTTTTTGGCGGTCAGTATGGCGTGGGCCGCAGTGGGTGACGTGGTCTCGAAGCCGAGCCCCAGAAAGACGACTTCGCGTTCTGGGTTGTCACGGGCGACCTTCAGAGCGTCGGTGACGGCGTAGACCGGTGTGATCTCGCCCCCCTCGGCGCGTACGCGCTCAAGGGTGGTGTGGGTGCCGGGGACTCGCAGCGCGTCGCCATAGGTGGTAAGTATGACGCCCTCCCGAACCAGCCGTATAGCCTCGTCGAAGCCGACCGGGGTGACGCAGACCGGGCAGCCGGGTCCGGAGATCAATTGCAACTGTTCGGGCAGCAGGGAGCGGATGCCGTGCTGGTAGATCGCCATGGTGTGGGTGCCGCAGACTTCCATGATGGCGATCTTGGGCCCGCTGTATTTTTGGATCAGTTCAAGGAGTTTTGCCGCCTCGGGTGCGCTACTGTGAGGAGAGTTCATTTAACGCCTGCCGCATCAGCTCTATCGTTTCGTCGGCCTCGTCGGCGTTTACCTTGTGAAGCGCAAAGCCTGCGTGGACGATCACATATTCGCCGGGGACGGGGTCTTCTAGCAGCGACACCGATACTTCGCGGGTGACGCCATCGAAATCCACAACCGCGACCTCGTCTTCATCTATGGATACGATTTTACCGGGGACTGCTACGCACATGATGTTATGCCACCTTGGTGTTGGCCCACGGCAGCAGCGCTCACCTTACAGGTGGGGCTACCTGGATTCGCCGCCGTGATTTTATATTCACCGTTGAAAAGAGCCGCAAAGCGGCTCTGGGAGTTATGACTAGGCAGGATGCGCTCCGAAGAGCGAGGTGCTTCGGTTAGTCGTCAACGCGGAACTTCAGCTCCTTGCCAACTTTGAAGAAGGGGAGTTTCTTAGCGGGTACGCTAATCTTTTCACCCGTCTTTGGATTTCGACCGGTATAAGAATCATAACTCTTGTTGACAAAGCTGCCGAAGCCCCTAATCTCGATGCGTTCATCATCGAGGATCGACTGAACGTGTGCGTCAAAAAAGGTGTTTACCACCTCTTTGGCCACCTTCATCGACAGCCCCGCCTTGTCAGCTACTGCTTTGATGAGTTCCGACTTGTTCATCTAAGCTTCCTCCTGTCGTAATTACCGGGCAAATCCGTGGTGCCCCCGGCAGGATTCGAACCTGCGGCACCAGGATTAGGAATCCTGTGCTCTATCCCCTGAGCTACGAGGGTATACCCTTTATTTCAGTAAGTTAGACGTCGTAAATGTCTAGCTTTTATGGCTGATTTTAGAAACTGTGCCCAAATTGTGCCCATCGAGCGAATTAAGATACTCG
>CAXMSR010000230.1:0-2989 GCA_964195725.1 uncultured Kiloniellaceae bacterium
CGATCACCACCACGAACTCGCCGTCTTCGACGGTGAAGGTCAACCCGTCCACGGCGGTGGTTCCGGGATAGAGCTTTCGCACTCCGGTCAGCTCGATCATCTAAGCCCTTTCGGTCGCGCCAGCGCTATCAGCGCCTGCATCAAGGTATCGGCCACTACGGCTATGGCGACGGTGGGGAGCGCCCCAAGCAGTATCAGGTCTTCGGCGGCCTGGCCCAGCCCCTGGAAGATGAAGACGCCAAACCCCCCTGCGCCGATGAGCGCCGCCACGGCGGTGAGCCCTATCGCCTGAACCAGCGCGATGCGCACCCCGCCGAGGATGATGGGCGAGGCTATCGGCAGCTCGATCTGCCACAAAAGCTGGGTGCGCGTCATCCCCATCCCCGCACCGGCGTCTACGATCGCCGGGTCAACCGCCTTAAAGCCCGTGTGGGTGTTGCGCACGATGGGCAAGAGCGAGTAGGCGGTGAGCGCGATGAGCGCAGGGGAACCCCCGATGGGGCTCACTCCCGCCGCGCCAAGAGCTGGAAAGGCCGCAATAAGCGCCGCCAAAAGTGGAATCAGGATGGAAAAGAGCGCGAGACTGGGCACCGTCTGGAGGATGTTCAGGAGAAAAAAGGCGGGCCCTTCAAACCTCGCCCGCCTGTGGGCGAGAACCCCGAGGGGAAGGCCCAGCAGACACGCAAGCAGCACCGCCGTGCCGCTAAGCGCAAGGTGGGTGCGAAGCTCGCCGTAAAAGCGGGCTGTCCGGTTGGCGTATTCACGCATGATGGAGAGCTGATCGAGCCCGCCACCCGCAAAGAGCGCCGCAACGCCAACTGCGCCCACCGCCGCCCCCGCCACGAGGATGAGTCGCTCGCGGCGCATGCCGGGTTCGAGGCGCGAGAAGGTGTCGATCAGGATTAGCGGCAGCGCAACGAGCGCCAGCCAGAGCGCGGGGCCGATGGAGATACGGGCGATGGAGCCGACCCCAGCCGCCGTCTCAGCCGCCACCCTGCCCGCCAGAAAGAGGAGCAGCACCACAGACAGGCTGGCTCCCCAGCCCAAAAGGAGGGTGGCAACCCTACCGCCGCCGGGCTTGCCGCCGTTTTTGTCGCCCTTGTCGATAACACGCGTACAGGCGAGGAGCAAAAGCGCCCCCACTATGAAGACGAGGATGGAGCTGCTTGCGCCCGCTGCGCCCCACAGGGTGAGCGTTTCACCGGCGGCAATGCGGTTGGGACGGAAGGTGACGAACCCTGCGCCCAGAAGAGGCAACACACCGATGCACACCGCGACGAAGGAGACGTTGCGCGTTATCAGGGCGGCCAGACCTCCCCCTGTCAGCGCCCCTGGGCGCGTAGCCTCTGCGGACAACATCAGCCGGATGCCAACCTCTCTACGGGAGGAGCCCTATTTGCTTGAGGTAGCGCGTCGCCACTTCACGAGCATCGAGCCCTTCGACGACGATGGCGGAGTTTAGCCGCTGGAGCGTCACGCGATCGAGGGTCTCGAAGATCGGCTTTAATATCACCGCGATTTGAGGATGGCTCTCCAGCACAGCCTTTCGCACTATCGGGGTCGGCGCGTAGACGGGCTGCACCTTCTTGGTGTCTTCGAGCACCAGAAGCCCCAGCGCCGCCAGCTGGCCGTCGGTGCCGTAGGCCATGGCGAAGTTGACGCCGTTGGTACCCTGAGCCGCCGCCTTTTCCGTCTGGGCGGTGTTGCCCCCCGACAGGGTGAGCAGCTGCTCTTTGGTCAGGGTGAAGCCGTAGGCGTCTTGAAAGGAGGGGAGCGCTGCCGCGCTGGTGACGAACTCTTCAGAGCCCGCCAGCTTGACCTGCCCACCGTCGTTTACATAGCGCGCGAAGTCTTCGAGGGTGACGATACCGTTGGCCTTGGCGACATCGCTTCGCACGGCTATCGCCCAGGTGTTGTCGGCGGGTGCCGGGGTGAGCCAGACCACGTCGTTCTTCTCCAGGTCGAGGGCCTTCGCCTTCTCGTACCCCTTGGCGGCGTCTTTCCAGAGCGGGTCGTCGGCCAGCCCAAAAAAGAAGGCTGCGTTGCCGGTGTATTCGGGATAGAGGTCTATCGCGCCCGAAGCTATCGCTTTTCGCACCATAGGGGTGGGGCCAAATTCGGTCTTGTCCTCGACCTCGATGCCGCCTGCTTCAAGCGCCACGACGATCATGTTGCCCAGAAGCGCGCCTTCGGTGTCGATCTTCGAGGCAACCACCACTTTGTCTGCGGCCAGTGCAGTAGAGAAAACAAAAAGAGCTAATGTTACAAATACGATGGCGAACCGTTTCATTGCTGCCCCCTATCTCAGGGTTGTAATAAGCGATTGCGCGCAGCCCCACCGGCGGCGCGCATTACCAACACTATAGCGAATTGGCGCGACAACGCCACCGGGCACCGGGGGCACTTGGTGGCGTTGTCATGGGTGAGCCCTGTTGTGGGCATCGGTCTTTCGGTACAGATTATAAAAGACGACGCTGTCGTCGGGGATCTCTTCACAGAAGGGGCAGCTGCCTTCCAGGTGTTTGTTCACTTTCCGACAAGAGCTGCACCAGGCGTAGATGAGGCGGTAGCCTGAGCGGCCTACGTATTTTTTCAGCTGCCCCCGGTGTGAGCCGTGCATCTTGCCGTCGGACTCGTCCGGGGCCTGGAGCAGGCGCTCTATGGCCTTCACTACCCGCGCGTGGGCGCCGGAGTCACTTCTGGCGAGCTTTTTGAGCTTGCGCTCAAACGCCTCGGTTGGACGGTAGTGGTACAAAAAAGGCTCCCTGCTTTTTATCTTCAGGAATCGAAGAGGACGATGTTCTTGCCCCGGTCTTCGCGCATCGAGGCGCGCAAGAGCTCCATGTGACGAAGAACGCTGATGGCTCTCTCCACCTCTTTGGGTGTGGCGTCGCACAGGCCGGGGAGAGCTTCGAGGGGCACTTCGCCCTTATCTGCCACCAGCCCGTAGACGCACTTTTCCATCCCCACCAGCTCGGCCACGGCGTCG
>CAXMSR010000231.1:0-2980 GCA_964195725.1 uncultured Kiloniellaceae bacterium
CCGCAGCCTCGGCCCGAAAAAGATGCGGCCACGCAGGGACGGTGTTCTCCGGGCCGCGCCCCACTGCCGGGGAGTCGCCCTTGACGAACGCCATGATCCCGTAGGTCTTTCGCGGGGCCTGGGTGAAGACGGGTTTCACATCCGGTGGCGGCGCACCCAAGAGCTCGTCGGCGTTGTCGGGGCGCGACATCCCGCCGTCTTTGCGTATCCGCCAGAAGTGGGCCCCGATGAAGACGGAGATGGCCAGCGGCAGCAACATACAGTGGAGCATGTTGAAGCGGATGAGCGCCTCGTCGCCCAGGGTTTCCGAGCCCACCAGCGCCGCCGACATATAAGCGCCGGGGTCAAAATATTGAGTAACGGCGAGCGCGTCGGTCAGCTCGCGGATGGAGATCGCGATGTTGGTGCCTATGACCATTGCCCAGTAGCCAAGCTGGTCCCAGGGCAGCAGATACCCGGTGTAGGAGAGCGCCATCGTCAGCACCCAGAGGATGATGCCGATAACCCAATTGAACTGCCTGCCGTTTTTGTAGGACGCCGTAAAAAAGACCCTGACCATGTGCAGCATCACCCCGAACACCATCAGGTGCGCCGCCCACCGGTGCATGTTGCGAATGAGCCGGCCCGCCGGAACCATGTAGTGAATTTCCTTCATGGAGTTGTAGGCCAGCGCCGTCGTCGGCTTGTAATAGAGCATCAAGAGTACGCCGGAGATAGCCAGGATGCCGAAGCTAAAAAGGCTTATGAGCCCCAGCCCCATGGTGAAGGTTGGCCGAAGCGACCAGCGGTGTACGCGCGCCGAGTGCAGGTGGAGAAAAAAATTCTGCACCACCGTCTCGGAGCGGGAGCGATCGCTTGTGGGCGCGCCGTGGCGAAAAATACTGCTCTTCAGGCTGCCGGCGAGGTCGCAGAGATTGCCGACGAACGTTTGAAGGCCACCGGACTCAACCGGGGGGGCCTCGCTCTCTTCCGGTAACGCTAACGGTTCTGGCGATTTGATATCGCTCATGCTGTCATCCCCTTACACGGTAAAGAAGGTGCCGGAGTCCACGGAGCTTGCTTCATCGACCACGAGCTGCCCATCGGGGGCATACTCCATTGCGTACCACTTAAGCGGCGTCGGGGCCGGGCCTGCCTTGACTGCGCCGCGCTCATCGAAAATCGAGCCGTGACAGGGGCAGATGAACCCAGCTCCGTCCGGCTTGACTATGCAGCCAAGGTGGGTGCAGATAGCCGAAATCGCGTAAAAACCCTCAGCTTTTCTGAAGATGAAGACGTTTCTGCTCTTGGGCGTTATCACCTCGCCCACCCGGTACTCGCCGGGGAAACCGATCTTGTAGCGGCGGGAAGGCTCGGGAAAGGCACGGGGGAACGCCAGGCTCAACATGCCGCCGACGGAGGCGAAGATGGCGGCGATGAACGCGCCAAGCCCCGCTTTGCCGAGAAAGTCTCGCCGTTTCAAGTTTTGGCAACCGTTTTCGCTCATTTCAACACCTCGGCAAAGTTCATCCGTTCCATCGTAATCGCGTCGTTGGGGCAGCGCTGGGCGCACAGGGCGCATCTGATACACGCCTCTTCGTCTTTGATGATGGCGCTGGACTCGGCCCACCCGCTGCCCAATGCCCCGGCGGCGGCCTGCTGTTGCTCTTCGGTCAGGTCCAGCTCGCTAAGCGCCACAAGTTTGAGGCAGCTGTTGGGGCACACGTCCGAGCAGCCTCCGCACAAAACGCACCGCTCGCCGTCAAAGATCGTGTTGACGCCGCAGTCGAGGCAACGGCTCGCTTCGTGGGCGGCCAGCTCTTCGTCATACCCCGTCTCCACCCGGTGTGCGGGGTCCGCGAGCCTCTGTTTAACGTCTTCGAGGGGGATGCTGGTACGCAAGAGCTCTTCGTACCCTACCTCGCGTCCGAAGGCTTCCAGCGTCTCGTGGCTCTGGCTTAGCTCGGTCATGAGCTTTTTGCCGGTGAGGTATTCGATGACTGAGCGCGCGGCAGTTTTGCCGCTGGCTGTGGCGGTGACGATGTTTGCGGCGCCAAGTGCTGCGTCGCCCGCCATGAGGACATCGGGGGCCTTGGTGCCCAGCGTCTCTTCGTCGCAATCTAAAAGCCCCCACTTATTAAAGGGCAGCCCATCTTTTTCAGAATCGATGAACGCAAGGTCGGTCTGCTGTCCGATCGCCAGAACAACCGTGTCGCAGGGATGAACGCGCTCGGAGCCTTCTATCGGCTCCGGCCTTCTGCGACCGCTCGCATCGGGCGGCCCCAGGCGGTTCTGCTGAAGGCGGACACCTACGACTTCGCCGTCAGCACCTTTTTCGATGCCCAGCGGGGTTACCAGATATTCGAAGCCTACGCCCTCTTCCTTGGCCTCTTCCAATTCCTGATCGCTGACGGGCATCTCGTCCTCGGTGCGGCGATAGAGGACGTTGACGACGCTGTCGACGCCGACGCGCAACGACGAGCGCGAGCAGTCAAGCGCGGTGAAGCCGCCGCCCAGGACGACGACTTTTTTGCCCAGCGTGTAGCTCTCTCCCGTGACGATGGAACGCAGGAATTCTACTCCTCCGAAGACTCCCTTGCCGTCCTCGCCGGGGATGCCGAGGCTCTTGGAGTTCTTTGCGCCGACGCTTATGACCACGGCGTCGAACTCTTCGCGCAGCGCGGCAAAAGAGATATCTTCACCCACGGTGGTGTCGCACCTGATCTCGACGCCGAGGTCGACGATGGCCTGAATTTCGCTGTCGAGCACTTCGCGGGGAAGGCGGAACTCGGGGATGCCGGTGTACATCATCCCCGTCGCCATCGGCTCCATCTCGAACAACACCGGGGCGGCACCCATCAGCGCCAGGTCGTGGGCGCAGGCGAGTCCGGCCGGGCCGGCACCGATGATGGCGACCCGTCTCCCGTCCAGGGAGGGAACTCGACCGGAAGCGCAGAGGCGCAGCAGATGGGTCAGTTCCTCCCGGTCCGCATTCGGGGAC